>JAHJDO010000082.1 GCA_018812485.1 bacterium
ATCATCGGCCAAGAAAACAAGTTTGACTATTCTTTAATTTACAAGCACTAGGGAATTGAGATGGCAAATGCAGTTGATACCAGATTACGCTCCTGGGTCAAGTCAATTATTTGGAGAATTATAGGTATAGTGATACTGGGTATTCTGGCTTGGTTGTTCACGCGGGATTTGAAAGAAACAACACTGATAACTATTACATTTCACACAATTAGGCTTGTGCTTTACTACTATCATGAAAGAATATGGGAAAGAATAGCTTGGGGGAGGAATACATCGAAGTCACCGGAATATAATATCTGAGGATAACATGAAGATAAACAAAGCCTATCTTTCGGAGATGGTTCAACACTGCCAGAAAGATTATCCTAACGAAGCCTGCGGAATACTGGCAGGTAAAGATGGAAAGATAGAGAAAATTTACAGGATGACCAACGCAGATAAAAGCTCAAAGACATTCTTTATGGATCCGAAAGAACAACTTAAAGTGATGAAGGAAATAAGAAATTTGGGACTGGAAATGGTGGGGATATATCACTCCCATCCTGAAACAGAGGCATATCCTTCTGCACATGATGTGGAATTGGCTTTTTATCCTGAGGTATCTTATGTGATCGTTTCATTAAAAGATAAAAATAGTCCGAATATTAGACCATTTAAGATTGAGGAAGGAAAGATTACTGAAGAGGAATTGAAGATAGAGGCAACTAACAATGAGAGTTAATTTAGGTTTAATAGGTTTGAGTCATAAGACAGCTCCATTGAGAGTGAGAGAAAAATATTCATTTTCCAAAAAGCAGATTCCTGAAATCTATAAGCTGCTTTATAATGATCTAATTAGAGAAGCTGTAGTTCTCTCTACTTGCAACCGGACAGAGGTGTATGTAACTACGCCTGCATGCCAAGATTTCGCAGATAAGGATTATTCAGAGAAAGTGAGAGAATTTCTATGCAACGCATTAAGCATTACAAACCACGAACTGCGATATTTCTATTTTCTGGAGAAGAAAGAGGTGATTAAGCATCTTTTTAAGGTTAGTTCAGGAATCGCTTCTCAGGTTGTTGGAGAAACTCAGATCTTGGGTCAGGTAAAAAATGCATATTTTCAGGCGAAAGAATCAGGAATGACCAATGGATACCTTGATAAATTATTTCAGAAAGCGATAGAAGTAGGCAAAATTGTTCGTGAAAAAACTAAAATATCCGAAGGGAATATCTCTATTGGTAGTGTAGCTCTGAAAATGATTGAAAATTTATATGGTGGTTTGAAGGGCAAGAAGATTCTAATTATTGGCACAGGGAAAATTAGTGAACTGGTAGCTAAATATCTGGTAGATAGAGGAATTGCGGGAACTTTTGTTGCTAATAGAAACTATGAGAAGGCAAAGGAGCTCGCAGAAAAAATTAACGGGAAAGTGGTTAGATTTAATTTCCTAAGGGATGAAATTAGAACCACGGATATTGTTATTAGTGCTACAGCCTGTCCCCATTTGATTTTGAAAAAAGAGATGATCCAAGAGATTATGAAATTCCGCAAAGAACCTCTTTGTATAATGGATTTAGCACTACCGCGTGATGTAGATCCTGAGATAAAAAATATTAATAAGATATTTTTATACAATTTAGATGCCCTAAATTTAACCGTTGAAGAAAATTACAAAAAAAGAATAAGAGAAGCTCAAGAAGCAGAAAAGATTATTAAAGAGGAAGGGGGGAAGTTCTGGAACAAGGAAAAACGATTAAAATTGGTACTCGTCCCAGCCGCTTAGCCTTAAAACAGGTGGAAGAAGTGATGAGATTATTGGGAGAGCGTAATATTGAGTTTGAGATAAAGAGATATAATACTTCTGGAGATATGGATAAGGCTACGCCGATTTCAGAGATTGAAGGAGGAGATTTTTTTACTGATACTATTGAAAAAGCGCTTTTAAATAATGAAATAGATATAGCCATACATAGCGCTAAAGATTTACCGGATGTGATAAATGAAGAACTGGTTGTTTGTGCTATGACTAAATCAATAGATCCTTATGATGCATTGGTTTCTAAAAAGGATTTAAAATTAGATGAACTTCCTTATGGTGCAAAAATCGGCACAAGCAGTTTACGGCGTAAGGAGCAGTTAAAAAAATTTAGATGTGATTTTCAGATTGTAGATATTCGTGGAAATATCGAAGAGCGATTAGCGAAGTTAGATAGGAGTGATCTGGATGGTATTGTAATTGCCGCGGCTGGACTTATCCGGCTTGGCTTAGAGGATAGAATAACACAACGGATACCCTTTGATATTATAAAGCCGCATCCTTTACAGGGAAAATTGGCTTTTGAGGCGAGGAAAGATGATGAAGATATTATTTGTCTGTGTGGAAAATGCCTGCCGTAGCCAGATGGCGGAAGGCATCTTTAATCATTTGGTGAAAGGTAAACATAATGCTTTTAGTGCAGGTGTTTCTTTAGCCGGCAGGGTAAATCCTTTGGCAATAGAAGTTATGGGAGAGATAGGCATTGATGTTTCAAACCAGAAGCCAAAATTAATAGATATTGAGACAGTAAAGGATATGGATAAAGCGATTTCAATGGGATGTATAGATAGTTGTCCGGCAATCAAGATAGATGAAAATTGGGAGATAGAAGATCCGAAAGATAAGGGAATAGAAAAGTTTCGTGAAGTAAGGGAAATAATTTGCCAGAAAGTAAAGGATTTGATACAGAGGATAGAGAATGAAGACACATAAGGTCTACTTAGTTGGTGCAGGTCCGGGCAGACCTGATTTGATAACTGTAAGAGGATTGAATATCCTTAGAGAGACAGATGTGGTTATTTATGATTATCTTGTTGATAAAAGACTTTTTGATGAGGTGAAAGAGGGGGCTGAATTAATATGTTGCGACCAGTTAGGCAAAAGCAGATACTCTGATGGCTTCTTGAAGGCACAGGATAATATAAATAATTTAATGATTAGAAAAGCTAAAGAAGGCAAGAAAGTAATAAGGCTTAAGAATGGAGATCCTTCTATATTTGGTAGATTTTCACAGGAATTAAAAACATTAGTTAAAAATAAAATAGAATTTGAGGTCGTTCCCGGAGTTACCGCAGCAAGCGCTGCCTCTTGTTTAGGCGGCATTCCTCTCACTGATAGAAGGTTTGCCTCTAGCTGTGTTTTTGTTACTGGACACGAGGACCCAAAAAAGAGAATAAGCCTTATTGATTGGGGTAGCCTGGCAAAAAGTGGTACAATAATTTTGTATATGGCAGTAGAGAACTTGGAGAATATTGTTGAAAAGGTGCTTAAAGCTGGGAAAGATAAAGATACGCCTGTAGCCATAGTTCAGGATGCGAGTTTACCAACACAGAAAGTTTTTACTGGCATTCTGAGGGATATTGTGGCAAAGGCAAAAAGGGAGAAAATAAAACCGCCTGCCATAGTTATAATTGGCGAAGTGGCAGAATTAGAAAAGAAATTCAACTGGCTAAAGAGAAATAAGCGAATTTTATTCACGGGGCTGTCCAAGGAGAGATTTTTTACAAAAGACATTTATTTCCATCTTCCCCTAATTAAGATAGAACCTATGAAGGACTACGAGGAGTTTGATAATTATTTAAAGAATATTAAAGATTTCAACTGGATAGTCTTTGAAGCCGCTATGGGGTAGAATACTTTTTTAAAAGGCTAAAAGTCCTCGGTTATGACTCGAGGAATCTCAGCAACATAAAGATTGCAGCTATTGGAAATTCCACAAAGAATCGGCTTTTAGATTTTGGAATTTTTGCAGATTTAGTGCCCAAAAAGGAGTCATCAGAGGGACTGCTTGAAAGATTTCAAAAAGAAAAGCTTAGAGGTAAAAAGATATTTTTACCTCGCTCGGATATTTCTGATAAAGGTTTAGCAAAAGCCTTTGAAAAATTAGGGGCCAAGGTTATTTCAAGCTTTGCCTATAGAAATGTAATGCCAAAGGATTTACCAGATTTGGATATGAATTCTTTTGATGAGATTATGTTTACCAGCCCTTCAACAGTGAGGAATTTTGAGAAAAGATATAAAAAACTTCCCAAACAAGTTAAACCTAGATGTATTGGCGAGGTGACCCTGAAGGAGGCCAAGAAATGCCGGCTGTTAGACTAAGAAGATTGAGAAAAGATAAGGCTGTCAGAGACTGGATTAGCCAAACAGAGCTTCGTCCTAAAGATATTATTCTGCCATATTTTGTTGTTGAAGGTAAGAATGTAAAAGAGCCTATTAAATCTATGCCAGGAGTTTATCATTTATCCATTCATAATTTGCTTAAAGATATAACGGAAGCGCAAAAAGCTGGGATAGAATCTATTCTTTTATTTGGAATTCCTGAGACAAAAGATGAAATAGGATCTCAAGCCTATAGAAAGAATGGAGTTGTCCAGAAGGCCATTAAGGCAATAAAAAAAGAATTTAAGGATTTAATTGTTATAACCGACGTTTGTCTTTGCGGATATACTTCTCATGGACACTGCGGAATAGTTAAGAATAAAAGCATAGATAATGATGCTACTTTGGAAGTTTTAGTGGAGATTGCTCTATCTCATGCAGAGGCAGGAGCAGATTTTGCAGCTCCTTCAACAATGATGGATGGACAGGTTAGGGCAATAAGAGAAAGTCTAGATAAAGGTGGATTTAAAGATGTAGGGATATTGGCATATTCAGCTAAATATGCATCAAATTTCTATGGGCCATTTAGAGAGGCATTGGATTCAGCGCCCGAGTTCGGAGACAGAAAGACCTATCAAATGGACTACAGAAACTCAGACGAGGCCCTAAGAGAGGTTAAGCAAGATATAGATGAAGGTGCAGATATAGTTATGGTTAAACCTGCTTTAGCCTATTTGGATATTATCTATAGAGCAAAAGAGAAATTTAATATTCCTATTGCCGCCTATAATGTGAGCGGGGAATACAGTATGATTAAGAAAGTTTCGGCTGGTGATAAAACCAGAGAAAGAGACTTGGCGCTTGAAGTTCTTACTTCTATAAAAAGAGCAGGAGCAGATTTAATTATCAGTTATTTTGGAAAAAAGGTCGGAAAATGGCTACGTTAAACTTAGCAAAAAATTTATTAGATGAAGCAAAAAAATATATCCCTGGAGGCGTAAACAGTCCTGTTCGTTCGTTTAAAGCTGTAGGGGGATACCCCGTTTTCGTAAAAGAGGCGAAGGGTGCAAAAATTTATGGTGAATGCGGAAGAGAATTTGTCGATTATTGCCTTTCTTGGGGCGCATTGATTTTGGGGCATGCCCATCCAAAGGTTGTGGAAGCTCTAAGGAAGGCTATAGAAAAAGGGACGGGTTTTGGTGCTCCAACGAAATTAGAAACAGAACTAGCTAAACTTATCGTGGAGGCTGTTCCTTCAATTGAGCAAGTCAGATTAACGAATTCCGGGACAGAGGCAGTAATGAGTGCGGTAAGACTTGCAAGGGCATATACAAAAAAAAATAAGATTATAAAATTTGAAGGCTCATATCATGGCCATGTGGATTATCTTTTGGTAAAAGGTGGCTCAGGGCAAGCTACATTAGGAATACCAGATAGTCTGGGTGTGCCAAAAGATTTTACTAAACATACGATTGTGCTTCCATTTAACAATATAAGGAAGGTTCAGGAGATAGCAGAGAAATACCATAAGGATCTGGCAGTAATAATTGTTGAACCAGTAACAGGAAACTCCGGTGTCATTTTACCAAACTCTGGATTTTTACAAGCTTTAAGAAAAATTGCTAATAAGTATAATACAGTGTTAATATTTGATGAGGTAATTACTGGTTTTAGACTTTCTTATAGTGGAGCGCAAGGGTATTTCAATGTAAAACCGGATTTAACCTGCCTGGGAAAGGTTGTCGGAGGAGGGTTACCAGTTGGCGCTTTTGGGGGAAAGAAAAAGATAATGCAACTTCTGGCACCTCTGGGAGGTGTGTATCAAGCAGGCACATTGTCAGGCAATCCAATTGCAGTTACAGCAGGCATAGCTACTTTAAAGACACTGAAGAAAACTAATCCCTACAAGGTGTTAGAGAAAAAGACAAAAGAATTGTGTGAAGGGATAAAGGCAAGAGCTGATAAATATAACATAAAATTGAAGGTTAATTATATTGGCTCGCTGTTTAGTATATTTTTTACAGACAAAGATGTAAAAGATTATAGAACAGCAAAAATGCAAGATATACATTTATTTAAAAGATTTTATCATGGTTTATTAAAAGAAGGAGTCTATTTTTCTCCTTCAGGATTTGAGGCGAATTTTTTATCTACTGTACATAGCAAAGAGGATATAAATAAAACTTTAAAATTAGTCGATGAAATATTGAAAAAATTAAGGAGGCAATAAAATGGGTATGACAATCTACTTAAATGGGAAAAAAGATGACATCAAAGATGACATGAGTATTTCAAAGCTTTTAGAGTTTAAAAAAGTAAGGCCTGAAGTTGTTACTGTGGAATTAAATGATGAAATTATAGAAAAAGATGGATATAATACAACACGGCTTAAATCCGACGATAAGGTAGAGTTCGTCTATTATATGGGCGGCGGAAGCAAAAATGGAGGTAACATGGAAACAAAACTAGCAAATAATGTTTTAGAATTAATAGGTAAGACTCCTATGGTAAGACTCAACAAAATTGTTGAGCCGGGTATGGCGAAGATTCTGGCGAAATTAGAATATCTTAATCCAGGTGGAAGCGTTAAAGACAGAATATGCCTTTCAATGATTGAAGATGCTGAAAGAAAAGGATTGTTGAAATCAGGATCCACTATTATTGAGCCGACGAGTGGAAATACAGGGATAGGACTGGCAATGGTTGCGGCAGTTAAAGGTTATAAATGCATCCTTACAATGCCTGAGACAATGAGCGTAGAGAGGATTTATATTCTTAAATCTTATGGGGCAGAAGTGGTGCTTACGTCTGGAGCGGAAGGTATGCTAGGTTCGATTAAAAAGGCAGAAGAACTTTTGAAAAAGATTCCAAATAGTTTCATACCTCAGCAGTTTAAAAATGAGGCAAATCCCGAGATTCATAGAAAGACAACTGCTAAAGAGATATTGGATGTCATCAAAGAAAATATCGATGCCTTTGTTGCAGGAATTGGCACAGGTGGAACTGTAACCGGAGTTGGGGAGGTCTTAAAACAAAAAAATCCAAAGATTAAGATAGTAGCAGTTGAGCCAAAGGCAAGTGCAGTGTTATCTGGGAAAGAACCAGGTCCTCACAAAATTCAAGGGATTGGTGCAGGCTTTATTCCACAGGTTTTAAATCGAGATATAATTGATGAGGTAATACAGGTAGATGATGATGACGCATTCAGGACTTCCCGAAGGTTATGCAGAGAGGAAGGCCTGTTTGTAGGAATATCAGCAGGAGCAGCTACCTGGGCTGCATTAAAAATTGCCAAGGATATAGGTAAAAGCAAAGTAGTGGTTGTAATTTTGCCAGATACAGGAGAGCGATATTTTTCAATGGAAAAATATTTTGAAGAGGGGGCTTGAGATGGCTGAGTATAATATAAAGGAATTAAAAAGCGGCGGGTTTATGAAGCAGAAGGAAAAGGATCTTTTTTCCGTCAGGTTGCGCGTTGTTGGTGGATATATTCACAGCGATCAACTTCCTAAGTTGGCAGAGATTGCCAAGAAATATGGCCATGGACACATTCATCTTACTACACGACAGGGCATAGAAATTCCTTATGTGCATTTTAAGGATTTTGAAAAATTAAAGAGAGAATTAGCTGAAGTAGACTTAGAGGTAGGCGCTTGTGGCCCTCGTGTCAGAACTATAACTGCTTGCCAGGGAGTGAGTTGTTCTCATGGTCTAATTGATAGTCAGAAAATAGCTAAAAAGATTGATGAGAGACTTTTTGGTAAAGCAGGGTTACCCCATAAACTAAAAATTGGAATTACAGGATGTCCTAATGCTTGCATTAAGCCACAGGAAAATGACATCGGCATTATGGGAGTTATGTCCAAAAGATTTAAGAAAGATTTATGTAATCTCTGTGGCCTTTGCGTAGAAGTCTGCCCGGTAAAAGTGATCAAGATAAAAAATAAGAAGCTCGAATTTAACCAAAGTAAATGTATTGGATGTGGAGACTGCGTATTTAGTTGTCCTCCAGGAGCCTGGGAGAAGGTTACAGAAGGCTTTCGCCTATTTTTAGGTGGGAAGATGGGCAAATTCCCCAAATTGGGTATTAAGGCAATTGATTTTATATGTTCAGAAGAGGAATTATTGAGAATAGTAACGCAAGCTTTTGAGTTTTATAAAAAAGAAGGAAAGAAAGGAGAGCGTTTCAGAGATACACTTGAGCGTTTAGGTCTTAAATATTTTATAGGTAGATATTGTGATTAAAAGGGGGCTATGATGAATGAGGTAAGAATTGATGAAAGAATCGACTTATCCGGCGTTATTTGCCCCATGAATTTTGTTAAGACAAAGCTTAAACTTGAAGAAATGGGCGAGGGGCAGGTTCTCGAGATAATTTTAGACGACGGCGAACCTATTAGAAGTGTCCCTCGGGCTGTGAAAGAAGAGGGGCACGAGATTCTAAAAGTGGAGAAAATAGATGGATGTTGGAAATTGTTAATTAAAAATAATAGGTGATTATATGAGTTATGTAAAAGGATTAAAATGCAAGGAATGTGGTAGGAATTATCCGAAAGAGGCTTTATATGTATGTGAGTATTGTTTTGGCCCCTTAGAGGTTGATTATGACTATGAGAAGATAAGGAAATGCTTGACGAGAGAAATAATAGCGTCAAGACCAAAAAATCTCTGGCGTTATAGAGAACTCCTACCTATAGATGGAGAACCTACAGATGGTTTAAACTCAGGATTTACTCCTTTAATAAGAGCTAAAAGATTAGAGAAGGCATTGGGTGTAAAAGAGCTCTATATAAAGGATGACTCTGTAAATCATCCCACACTATCTTTCAAAGACAGGGTGGTTGCAATAGCTTTGTCTAAAGCAAAAGAATTTGGTTTTGATACTGTAGCCTGTGCATCTACCGGCAACTTAGCAAATTCTGTGGCGGCGCAGGCTGCGATTGCTAACCTTAAAAGTTATATCTTTATTCCTGCTGACCTTGAACGCGGCAAGGTCATTGGCACCCTCATTTATAAACCTGTTTTAGTGGCAGTTGAAGGAAATTATGACCAGGTAAACAGATTGTGCTCAGAGATTGCTACAAAACACAAGTGGGCATTTGTCAATATAAATATCAGACCTTACTATGCCGAAGGCTCAAAGACATATGGATATGAGATTGCTGAGCAATTAGGATGGAAAGCGCCAAAACATATAATATCTCCTTGCGCAGGAGGCTCTCTCATTACCAAGATATGGAAGAGCCTGAAAGAATTTCATAAGTTAGGCTTGATTGAGAAACCCAATACCAAAATTTATGCAGCCCAAGCCATTGGATGCTGCCCTATAGTTACTGCGGTAAAAGAAAATTCTGAAATTATAAAACCTGTTAAGCCCGCAACTATTGCTAAATCCTTAGCCATAGGAAATCCTGCTGATGGAGTATATGCAGTTGGGACTGTAAAAGAGAGTGGCGGATGGGCAGAAGATGTATCTGACGGGGAGATTGTTGAGGCAATAAAACTTTTAGCCACAACGGAAGGTATATTTACTGAGACAGCTGGAGGAGTAACTTTAGGAGTTACAAAAAAATTAATTGAACAGGGCAAAATTCCTAAAGATGAATCTATTGTTGTGTGCATAACTGGAAATGGATTAAAGACTCAAGAAGCAGTTGCAGAGGAAATAGGTAAACCAATAAAAATTAAACCTAATATCGCCTTGTTTGAAGAAAATGTAAAAGGAGGTTAAAATGCCAATCACAGTCAGAGTTCCTACGTTACTTCAGAAATTTACTCAGAATCAGGCAGAAGTTAAAGCGAAGGCTGCAAACATAAATACGTTAATTGATGATTTAGAGAAAAATTTTCCAGGAATCAAAGAGAGGATTTGTGATGAGACTGGTAAGGTACGCAGGTTTATCAATATTTATGTAAACGGAGAAGATGTGCGGTTCCTGCAGCAAGACGAAACACTTCTTAAGGAGGGGGATGAAGTTTCAATCGTACCTGCTATAGCCGGTGGGCAGAGAACAACGGAGAATCATAGATGAGTAGCCTACGCGAAGACCAGATTGAACGTTATTCCCGCCAGATACTTCTTCCACATGTAGGCGGAAAGGGACAAGAAAAACTTTTAAATGGCAAGGTGTTAATAATAGGCGCCGGAGGGCTGGGTTCTCCCTGTGCTTTATACTTAGCTTCCGCAGGTGTTGGCAGGATTGGGATTGTAGATTCAGATAAGGTTGACCTCAGTAATCTTCAGAGGCAGATTCTCCATTCTACAAAAGATATAGGAAGAGCAAAGGTAGAATCTGCTAAAGATAAACTTAATGGAATAAATCAAGATGTGGAAGTTACCCCATATAATATTAGGCTCACTTCAGAGAATATTTTAGATATTATAAGGGACTACGATATAATTGTAGATGGCTCTGATAATTTCCCAACACGCTATCTGGTAAATGATGCCTGTGTTCTTTCTAAAAAACCGCTTTCTCATGGTGGTATATTTAAATTCGATGGTCAGGCAATGACAATTTTGCCTGGTAACAATGCCTGCTATAGATGTCTATTCCCTGAACCTCCGCCACCTGGGCTTGTGCCGAGCTGCCAGGAAGCAGGAATTTTAGGAGCGGTTGCAGGTATAATCGGGGTAGTTCAGGCAAACGAGGTATTGAAATATATCCTAGACATAGGTAATCTTTTGACTGGAAAACTTTTAGTTTTTAACGCGTTAGATTCTTCTTTCAGGCATGTAAAAGTACCAAAAGATCCAAAATGTCCAATATGTGGTGAAAGCCCGACCATAACAAAACTAATAGACTATGAAGAGTTTTGTAGTCTAAGACGAAAGGAGGTGAATTGAAGATGACAAAGAAAATGATGCATTTAGTATTTCCCCAGAAATTGATTAAAAAGCCTGTGATTTTTACTATGGCAAAGAAGTATAATGTAGTTCCAAATATCCGAAGAGCCAGAGTTACTGAGACTGTAGGAGAGGTAACTCTGGAATTAAGCGGCACAAAAAATGATTTGGAGAAGGCAATAAAATATTTAGAGAAGAGCAGTGTAAAAGTTGAGCCCATTGTGGGCGATATAGTGGAATAATTTAAAAAAGGGAGGAGTTATGCCGAAAAAGATCTTTAGTCAGGTTGGAGAAAAGGAAGTTACTCGAGCGATTGTTCAAGAGTTTAGCAAGCAGTTTCTGGAGTATGTGGAAAGCGATTGTATTATTATCGGCGGCGGTCCTAGCGGTCTGATGGCGGGTAAGGAATTAGCAAAGGAAGGCCATAAGGTTTTAATTGTAGAGCGGAATAATTATCTTGGCGGCGGTTTTTGGATTGGCGGTTATCTGATGAATAAAATAACCGTAAGGGAACCGGCTCAGGAAGTATTGATTGAGCTGGGGGTGCCTTTTGTGAAGGCGGTTGACGGGCTCTATGTAGCAGACGGCCCGCACGCCTGTTCCAAACTCATTGCCGCTGCTTGCGATGCCGGAGTAAAATTTGCTAATATGAGCATATTTGACGATGTCGTTTTGCGTGAAGAGAACCGCGTGGCAGGGGCTGTAATCAACTGGACTCCGATAAAGGCATTGCCGCGCGAGATTACCTGTGTTGACCCGGTGGCATTAGAAGCAAAACTTCTTATTGACGCTACCGGCCATGATGCCTGTGTGGTGAAGGTGTTAGAAGAAAGAGGATTGATTAAGACAAAAGGCTTTGGGGCAATGTGGGTAGAGAGGTCTGAAGATCTGCTGGTAGAACATACGGGTGTAGCTCATCCGGGATTAATAGTTATTGGTATGGCTGTGAGTACTACTTATGGGCTTCCGCGGATGGGGCCGACATTTGGAGGAATGCTGCTTTCAGGGATAAGAGGTGCAGAGGTAGCAAAGAAGCTGTTAGCTTCCGATTGACAAAGATGCAGCAGCCTTCTTTTATTTATCTCTACGATGGGGGAAAGACAAAATCTTTAAATGTTAAAGAGATTGCAATCTCTTTGAGGAAGAGGCTCAGAAAGGCAAAGGTTGAGATAAGAGAAGATTTCATCCCTAAAGAAAATTTTTTAGAAACGACAGCCAGAGAATTAGCTAGTATTAAGATTTCTGACATAAAGAAAAAGGATACGTTTTTAGAACCTTTGC
Organism: bacterium; assembly: GCA_018812485.1. Taxonomy (NCBI): domain Bacteria; species bacterium. Next base: position 12,250 of record JAHJDO010000082.1, read on the forward strand.
CTGTTGAGATAAATTACGAAAAAAGAAGGCTGATGGATTCTGGACATAAAGCTGCAGGAATTTTGTATGACGGTTTTAGGATGCTTAGTATCTTTGCTAAACTAATCCCCAAGATAGAGTCTAATTTTAATTACTGTCATATTATATTTACCAATCAGCTCTTTGGTACATGGGATGAGAATGATTTAAGATATCACGCCCGTGTAGCAGTATTTGGATTTCCTTCTATCATCTCTACCACAGGAGTTGTTGAAGCGCCGGCTAAACCGAGGGAATTTTATCTAAAGCGACAGATGGGAATGAATTTTCTCGCTTTAAAGGAGGAATTCAAAGGGAGATTTATTGATTATGATGATTCTAGATTGACTGAAGTAATGAAGGGTTATTCATTACAAGCTTTATTATTTCATATGACGGGAGATCCATTCTGTAAAGATAAAAACTGCAGGCTTTATAATGCCCATTGGCAGGAGGAAGTAATCCACGCCCAACTTAAGAGTGAGTATGAGCTCTGTAATTTCCATGAGAAAATTCTAACTAAAACCATAATAAGATAGGAGACAAAGATGGCAAAGACAATTAAAGAAATTAACGAAAAGATTAAAAAGGGAGAGGCTGTAGTAGTTACCGCCGGGGAAATTATCGACATTGTTGAAAAAAAAGGTGTTGCTGAAGCGACCAAAGAGGTAGATGTAGTTACTACTGCAACCTTTGGTCCGATGTGCTCATCCGGCGCATATTTCAATATCGGACATACTAAGCCGAAGATGAAACTCGGGGGAGGCAGAACATATCTGAATGATGTGCCGGCTTATGCAGGTTTTGCTGCTGTGGATGTTTATGTCGGAGCTACTGCCATACCTGATGATGACCCGCGAAATAAGGTTTTTCCCGGAGAGTTCAAATATGGCGGGGGTCATGTGATTGAAGATTTGGTAGCAGGTAAGGATTTAAAATTAGTAGCTACTGCCTATGGCACTGACTGTTATCCTAGAAAAAAATTAGAAACATGGATAAACATTAAGGACATGAATGAAGCAGTGCTTTTTAATCCGCGCAATGTTTATCAAAACTACAATGTAGCAGTGAATCCATCTGATAAGATTATCTATACCTATATGGGAACACTGAAAACTAAATTAGGCAACGCCAATTATTGTAGCGCTGGACAGCTTTCGCCACTTTTGAATGACCCGTATTATAAGACTATTGGTATCGGGACGAAGATTTTCTTAGGGGGTGGAACGGGTTTTGTGGTCTGGCAAGGTACGCAGCATAACCCGGCAGTGAAACGCAAGGATAACGGAGTCCCTCAGGCACCAGCAGGAACATTGGCAGTTTTAGGGGATCTTAAACAGATGAGTTCAGAGTGGCTGCGAGGAACGACAATGCAAGGCTATGGAGTAACCCTCACCGTTGGCATTGGCATTCCTATTCCAATTCTGAATGAGGAGATATGCCGATATACAGCAGTGAAAGACGAGGAGATTTGGGCTCAAGTTATTGATTATAGTGAAGCCTATCCGCAGGGGAAAAAGGACAGTCTTGGTGAAGTGAACTATGCTCAGCTCAATAGTGGAGAGATTACTGTTGAAGGGAAGAAAGTACCTACCGGAAATCTATCAAGTTACTCCAAAGCAGTAGAGATTGCTAACATCCTGAAGGAATGGATTGAAAAAGGCGATTTTCTTCTGAGTGAGCCTGTGGCCTATCTGCCCGGCCCAGAGACAGGATATACCTTCAAGCCACTAAATGAAAGACCTATTGAATAACACTCAGGATAGAGTAAAGAAGTAGGAGACTATAGAGATGATCTCTAAAAGAATGGTTCTTCATTTTCCCCATAAACTTGTAGACCAACCGATAGTATGTAAGTTGGTTAGAGACTATAATCTTGAGTTTAATATCTTAAAGGCTTATGTTACCCCCAGAGAAGAAGGTCTCTTAGTTTTAGAATTGAGCGGAGAGGGCGAAGACTATAAACAAGGCATCCAGTATTTGACAGAGGTCGGAGTAAAAGTACAGCCTTTATCTCAAGATATCATTCGCAATGAAAGAAGATGTACTGATTGTGGCGTCTGTGTTCCGATTTGTCCTACTGGTGCCTTAGTAGTAGAGTCTTTAACTAGAAAGGTCCATTTCTATGACAATAAATGTATTGCTTGCGGATTTTGTGTAAAAGCTTGCCCAGTCCGAGCAATGGAGGTGCATTTTTAAAGAGAAATTCGGAAAAATTCAGCGATGGAGCAGGTATTCAAAAAGATTGAGGAATATGTTAAAGTAATCCATACATATATAAGGAAATGGAACAAAGTATATGTTTTGGAAGAAAAACGTCCCTCTTATTATATTGATATTCTACAGTCTTTTTTCTCTTTTATTTGCTGAGTCTATACTAAAAGAGAAGACAATAGTTTTGCAGGACTTAGTTAATGAAGCGATAGGGAATAACCCAGAGATTCAAGCTGCTTACTATAATTGGCAGGCCGCTATGGAAAAGATCAAACAGGTATCAAGTCTTCCTGACCCTAAGGCAAAATATACCTACTTTGGGGAAAAAGTCGAAACAAAAGTTGGCCCACAGGAAGCGAAATATGGCTTGTCACAGAAAATTCCTTTTCCAGGGAAACTCAGCCTAAAAGCAAAGGTTCAGTCTAAACATGTAGATATGTTCAGAGAAAAATATGAAGCCACAAAACGTGAAGTCATAAAAAATATTAAACTTGTTTATTATGATATTTTCTGGGTAGATAAAGCTATTCAGATAACTGAGGAAGAAAAGACTATATTAGAAAGTTTAGAGAGAGTGGCTCAAAGAAAATATGAGTCAGACATTGTACCTCAACAGGATGTGATTAAAGCCCAGGTAGAACTTTCAAAGTTAATCAATAAATTATTTCTATTGAAACAAAATAGAAAGAGCCTTGAGGCAAAGATGAATAGTATCCTTAATAGACCAAAAGGTACAGAGTTGAGAAGAATTGATACTGTCAAACCAATAGAGTTTAAATATAAGCTTGATGAGCTGCACCAAATAGCTAAATCCTCAAAGCAGGAGCTATTGATAGCTAATTTGGATGTAGAGAGGGCTGAACATGAGAAATCTTTGGTCAGATTGGATCGTTTCCCTGACTTTACATTTGGGTTTGACTATATTCAAGTGGGAAATGGTCATACATCAGTATCTAATGATGGCCAGGACGCCTGGATGGGAACGGTTTCAGTAAATATTCCTATATGGTTTGGCAAATTGAGATATCAACTCAAAGAGAAAGAAGTAAAATTGGCAGCAAGTAAAAAAAATTATCAAAATATAGAAAATAGTGTAACTTATGAGATAGAGGATGTATATTTTAAGATTACTACTTACAAAGATATCATTTTATTATATAAAACTGCATTAATGCCACAGACAGAGCAGTCTTTTGAAGCGGCAAGAACCGGCTACGAAACAGGCAGAGTTGATTTTTTAAACTGGCTTGATGCGGAAAGAGCACTTTTACAAACAAGGTTAGCTTATTATAAAGTAATAGTGGATTATCAGAAATCCATTGCATTTTTAGAAAGGGTTGTGGGTAAAAATTTATAAGGAGGGAAATAAAGATGAATTGTTGTGGAAGATCTAAATTTGTTAAATATATATGGCTCTTAATAGGTCTCATTATTTTAGCTGTAGTGATATCTTCTCTTACATCTTGCAGCAAAAAAGAGTCAGCAGTCTCGTCGCAAGTTAGCAAGGAATCCATAGAGAAAGAAATAGTTCATTATACCTGCGGTATGCATCCAAGCGTAAAAGTTTCGCCAAAAGAGTACAATAGAGGGAATGTGAACTGTCCAATCTGTAATATGAAATTGATACCAGTGTATAGAAAAGATGCTAAAGATGAAGAAGAAATAGATAAGTCAAAAGATGTTGTAAGCAGGGTTAAGATAAAAGGTGATGAGATAAGGTTGGCAGGGGTTAAGACCGAGCCTGCAAGGAAGCTTCATCTTTACAAAGAAATTCGCACTGTAGGCAGAGTTGCCTATGATCCGAAACTTGCAATTGCCGAAGAGGAATTTATTTCTAGCCTGAAGGCTTTAGATAAAATACAGGAAGGAGCAATTTCTGAAATCAAAGAAAGAACCGGAAATTTAGTTGAATCTTCAAAAAGAAAATTAAAACTTTTAGGTTTAAGCCAAGAGCAGATTAATGAATTAGAGAAAAAAAGAGAAGTTCAGACAAGTCTTATTTTACCAGAAAAAAAGATGTGGATTTATGGTGATGTTTACGAATATGAATTAAGTTGGATAAAAGCAGGTCAGAAAGTGGAAGTTACTACTTCGTCTTTTCCTGGCAAGGAATTTGATGGGGTTATTTCTTCGGTAAATCCTGTGCTTGATTCAAAAACGCGTTCAGTAAGATTCAGAACACAAGTCGACAATCCCGATTTAAAATTAAAGCCGGAGATGTATGTGGATATGGTAATTATAAGTATGTATATGAGTCCAGACGGCGAGCATATGGTTTTGGCAATTCCTAAAGATGCGGTATTGGATACAGGCACGCGTAAGATTGTCTGGATTGACAAAAGAAATGGGGAGTATGAGGGAAGAATTGTTGAAATTGGACCCGAGGCTACATCTAAAATAGATGGCAGAGTTACTAAATTTTATCCTGTTCTTAGAGGTCTTAAAGAAAATGAGTTAGTTGTAACTAAAGCAAACTTCCTTATTGATTCACAAAGCCAGATTAGCGGGGTTGTAGCAGCGGCGTATGGCGGAGCGATGGGTATGGAAGAAAAAAAGGCGCCGCCAGTTCATCAACATTAAAGCATAAATTATGATAAACAAAATCATCGAAAGCTGTCTTAAAAATAGATTTCTGGTTATAGCAGCTTTTGCCCTCCTTATCGTCTGGGGTTTCTCTTCAATGAAAAATACTCCCATAGACGCCATTCCCGATATTGGCGAGCTTCAGGTAATTGTCTATGCAGATTGGCCGGGGAGAAGTCCAAAAGATGTAGAGGATCAGGTAATATATCCTTTGACTACTGGACTTATGGGTACTCCTGGAGTAAAGGTGGTGCGTTCAACAAGCGCCTTCGGCTTTGGTCTGGTAAATATGATTTTTAAAGAAGGAACAGATTTTTATTGGGCAAGGACAAGAGTTCTGGAGAGATTAGATTTTGCAAAGAAGGATGTCCCCAAAGATGTCTCTATTACCTTAGGCCCGGATGCAACAGCCTTAGGCCAGATATTCTGGTATACAGTTGAGGGGGAAGGTTATGATTTGGTCGAGCTTCGTTCTATCCAGGACTGGTATATCCGCTATCAATTAAATGCTGTTGAAGGAGTCTCAGAAGTTGCTTCAGTGGGCGGGTATGTGAAGCAATATCAAATAGATATAGATCCCAACAAACTCCTTGCTCACAATATCAAAATTCATGAGCTTATAAACGCTGTCCAGAAATCCAACATTGATGTAGGCGCAAAAGTTTTTGAAGAAGGCGGAGTAGAATTTATTGTTCGAGGCTTAGGGTTTATAAAAAATACCTCTGACATTGAAAATATTGTTGTGGATATAAAAGAGGGAGTACCAATATACGTAAAAAATATTGCTAATGTAACAATAGGCCCGGAATTTCGTAGAGGCGCCCTGGATAAAGAAGGCAAAGAGGTTACTGGTGGCGTCGTCCTTATGCGTTATGGAGAGAATCCTTTAAAAGTTATTGAACGTATTAAGGGAAAAATAAAAGAGTTATCCGTAGGCTTGCCAAAAGGGGTAAAAATAGTTCCTTTTTATGATCGTACCAGCTTAATTTTGCGCGCTATTGGGACACTTAAAAGCGCTTTAACTCAAGAAATCATTATTACAGTCTTTGTCATCATTGTATTTCTTTTGCATTTCTTGGGCAGCGTCGTTATATCTATCGTATTGCCGATTGGCGTATTAATCGCTTTTATCTTTATGCGTCAATTTGGCGTAGATGCCAACATAATGTCCTTAGGTGGCATTGCCATAGCCATAGGTGTGATGGTTGATTCTGGATGTGTATTGGTTGAGAATATTTATAGAAAGTTAGCTACAAGACAAAAAGAAACAGGAGTTTCAAAACTTACATCAGAGGAAAGATTAAATACCTGTATAGAAGGTGCGCAAGAGGTAGGGAAACCTGTTCTTTTTGCTTTGCTTACAACTATTGTAGGCTTTATTCCAGTTTTTGTCTTAACAGGACAAGCCGGAAAACTTTTCAGACCGCTTGCCTTTACAAAGACATTTGCTATGGTAGGTGCAGCGATAATTGCCCTCATGCTTTTACCAACACTTTCATATTATTTTTTAAGAGGCAGATTACGAGATGCTTCCGAGAATAAAACTACACGAATCTTGCATAAAGGATATAATCCTATTATTGGCTGGTCATTGAAGCATAAAAAGATTGTAATCCTGATTTCTCTTGCAGTTATAATTGTAGGCCTATTATGCGCATCTTTAATGAAACAGGAGTTTATGCCGCCATTGAATGAGGGGGATCTATTGTTTATGCCGGTACTTCTTCCTGGCACATCTTTAACCCAGGTCATGGAGGTAATGAAAAAGCAGGACATCATTATTAAAAATGAATTTCCTGAAGTTGAGTGGGTAGTGGGTAAGCTTGGACGTGCTGAAACCGCGACTGATCCTGCACCCGTGGGAATGATTGAGACGATAATTCACCTTAAAGATAAAAAATTCTGGCGAAAAGGTATGACACGCGAGAAACTGATTGTGGAGATTCAGGAGAAGACCAGGATGCCTGGAGTAAGCCCGATAATGACCCAGCCAATAAGAAATAGAATTGATATGTTAGCTACAGGAATACAGACACCTGTTGGTGTCAAAGTTTTTGGCGCAGATTTAGATAAAATTGTGGGGATTGCTGTCGAGATAGAAAGGATTATAAGTCAGGTGGAGGGCGCAGTAAGTCCATACGCTGAACGTATATCCAATAGACCCTACTTTGAAATTGATATAGATAGAGAACAAGCAGCCCGATATGGCGTAAAAGTTGGAGATATACAGCATATTATTATGACAGCAATTGGCGGTATGAATTTGACAACAACGGTTGAGGGTAGAGAACGATATCCAGTAAGAGTAAGATACTTAAGAGAATTAAGGGATAGTCCGCAGGCTTTAGAGAGGATTTTTGTTCCCACGCCAGAGGGAAAACATATTCCCTTAGCCCAAGTAGCAAAACTGAAGAAAGTTTCTGGCCCGGCGGTAGTTAACTCGGAAAATACCCTTACTTACGCCAGAGTATTTGTCAACGTGAATCAGGAAAAGGTAGGATTGATAGATTTCGTTAAAAATGCACAAAAAGCTGTAGAGAATAAGATAAAAAGCGGCGAGCTAAAACTTCCATCAGGATATTTTATAAGCTGGTCAGGTCAGTTTGAATCAGAGATGGAATCAAGAAAAAAGCTTATTCCATCACTAATTATAGCTTTAAGCATAATATTACTCTTGCTTTATATGGCATTTAAAAATTTTAGCTCTTTATTTATTCTCTCAACAGGTATTCCTGTATCGCTTATGGGAGGCATAATTTTGTTATTCTTGTTAGATTTTAAATTTTCTACTGCGGTGTGGGTAGGATTTATTGCCTTATTTGGCGTAGCTACAGATAACGCAGTAGTACTACTTTCCACCTTAGATGATTTATTTAAAAAGAAGGTTCCTAAAACCATAGAAAATATTCGTCAAACCGTGATTGAGGGAGGATTGCTGAGGGTGAGACCGGCAATGATGACAACAATGACTACAATTATAGCCCTTATGCCGGTTATGCTATCTACAGGAACAGGTTCTGAAATTATGAAACCAATGGCATCCCCGACAGTGGGAGGATTAATTACGGCAACTTTGTCTAATTTGATCTTAGTTCCAGTATTGTATTGTTGGATAAAAGAAAGACAGTTAAAAAAATATTAAGGAGATGAAGAAGAATGAAAAGAATATACCTTGACTATGCGGCTACTACGCCTACAGCCCCGGAAGTAGTAAAGACAATGTTACCGTATTTTACTGATAAATTCGGCAATCCTTCCAGTATTCACTCCTTTGGACAGGAATGCAAAGCAGCAATAGAGGAAGCCAGAGAAAAGATAGCTTCTCTATTAGGTGCAAAGCAGGAGGAGATTATCTTTACCAGCGGAGGCACAGAAAGTAATAATTTTGCTCTTAAAGGTTTAGCCTATGCTAATAAACATAAAGGAAATCATATTATTACTTCATCTATTGAACATCATTGCGTAATTGCGCCCTGTAAGTTCTTAGAGAAGATGGGTTTTAGGGCAACCTATCTTCCTGTGAACAAAGATGGGTTGCTAGCCCCAGAGGATGTAAAAAAAGCAATTACTGATAAAACTATTCTTATCTCTGTTATGCACGCCAATAATGAGATAGGGACAATCCAACCAATAGCAGAAATAGGTAGAATCGCTAAAGAAAAAAAAATTTGTTTTCACACAGACGCTGTCCAGACCTTTGGGCACATCCCAATAAATGTTGATGAGCTTAATTTAGATCTACTCAGTATATCCGGCCATAAGTTCTGCGGACCTAAGGGAATTGGAGCGCTCTATGTAAGAAAGGGCACGAGAATGGTCTCGTTTATGCACGGAGGGGATCAGGAAAAGAACCGTCGTGCATCTACCGAGAATGTCCCAGCCATTGTGGGGTTTGGCAAAGCGGTGGAGATTGCTCAAGAGAAGATGAAGGAAGAAGGAAGGGAATTAACCACTTTGCGAGATAAATTAATAAAGGGCATCTTCGAAAAGATAAACCATGTTCGCCTGAACGGACACCCTACAAAAAGGCTTCCTAACAATATCAATGTCTCCATCAAATTTGTAGAGGGAGAATCAATGCTTCTTAATTTAGATATGGAAGGAATTGCTGTTTCTACCGGCTCTGCCTGTAGTTCATCAAGCTTAGAAGCTTCACATGTTTTGTTGGCTTTAGGACTATCGCATGAATTAGCACATAGCTCTTTACGCTTTACTCTGGGAAGATACACCAAAGGGGAAGATATTGATTTTCTTTTAGAGATCTTACCGAGAATTGTAGAGAAGCTCCGTTCTATGTCGCCATTGTGGAAGAATGGATAAAGATGAAAAAAAGAGCAGTTGTAGCAATGAGCGGTGGAGTGGATTCATCTGTTACTGCCGCTTTACTTAAAGATGAGGGATTTGAAGTTATCGGCATTACTATGCATATCTGGGAGCGTTCCAAAGATTGGGATGGCTGTTGCGGCGCAGCGGGCATTGAGGACGCAAAGAGGGTAGCTAACAAGTTGGGAATCCCTCACTATGTATTGAATCTCAGGGATATTTTCCAAGATATGGTAATTTCCAACTTCTGCGAGGAGTACAAGGCAGGAAGAACACCAAACCCTTGTATCAGATGCAATAAATACATAAAGTTTGACGCTTTAGCTAAAAAAGCAAAAGAGTTAAGCGCAAATTATATCGCTACAGGCCACTATGTAAGGATACAGAGGACAGAGGACAGATATGTCCTTAAAAAAGGGATTGATACTAAAAAAGATCAGTCCTATGTGTTATATACAATGACTCAGGAACAGTTGAAATACACTTTGATGCCTCTTGGAGATCTTACCAAAGAGCGCGTAAGGAAGATTGCTGAAGAGAGAAATTTACATGTGGTAAATAGCCCGGAATCTCAGGAAATATGTTTTATCCCTGATAATAACTATGGAGAGTTCGTTAAGAAATGTGTTCCTGAAGAGATAAAACCCGGTCCTATTGTAAATAAAGAAGGGAAAGTTATCGGAGAGCACAAAGGAATCATTTTTTATACCATTGGCCAACGCAAAGGGATGGGGATAGCGGATAAGAATCCTTTATACGTAATTGCTATTGACAAGAAGAACAATACCATTAGGGCAGGCAAGGAAGAAGAACTCTATACAAATGAATTAATTGCCGATAATATAAATTTTATAAATATAGAGAAATTAGAAACCCCTATTAAAGTGGAAGCAAAGATAAGATACCTGCATCAGCCCTCGCAGGCAACTGTCATTCCGTTAAACGAAGGCAAGGTTAAGGTGAAGTTTGATTCTCCCCAACGAGCAATTACACCAGGTCAGGCAGTGGTATTTTATAACGGGGAAGAAGTTATCGGAGGAGGAACGATAAATAAAATTAAAGATTAAAATGCAAAAATTAAAAATAAATAAAAATTTAGTAGAAAAGATATTAGAATTAAAAAAGAAAATGAATGCTGTAATCCTTGTCCATAATTACCAAATAGGTGAAGTTCAGGATATTGCTGATTATATTGGTGATTCTTTGGGATTAAGCCGAACAGCAAGCGAGACCAATGCTGATGTAATCGTTTTCTGCGGAGTCCGCTTTATGGCTGAGACAGCATCCATCCTTTGTCCGGACAAGATAGTTCTTATGCCTGATATAAATGCCGGGTGTCCTATGGCTGATATGATTACCAGAGACGAGCTAAAAGCCTTAAAAAAAGAACATCCAAAAGCAACGGTAGTAGGTTACGTTAATACTTCTGCTGAGGTTAAGGCAGAGATTGATATCTGCTGTACTTCTGGAAATGCCGTTAAGGTGATAGAGTCATTAAAGGATGCTGTAGAGATTATCTTTGTTCCTGACAAATATTTGGGGCACTACGTATCTACAAAAGTTAATCGCAAGCTCATTCTTTGGAATGGTTATTGTCCTGTCCACACCAAGATTATACCGGAGGATATTGCGAGACAAAGAAAAGCCCATCCTGAAGCGAAAGTTATTGTTCATCCTGAGTGTACACTCAAAGTAATTCAACTCGCTGATGAAACTCTCTCTACCAGTGGAATGTGTGAGTACGCAAAACTGTCCGGCGCCTCTGAAATAATTATAGGCACTGAGGTAGGACTGCTCTATAGATTACGCAAAGAAAACCCTGAAAAGAAATTTTATCCTCTTTCAGCTCAGGCCATATGCCCAAACATGAAACTGACCACCTTGGAAAAAGTATTATGGTGCTTAGAAGATATGCGTTATGAGGTCAAAGTCCCTGAAGATATTCAAATTAGAGCCAAGGGAGCAGTAGATAGAATGTTAGAGGTGTTGTAAAATAAATCTTGCTTTTAGAAAGATTTATTAGTACTCTCAAGAGAGTATAAATAAATTTTACTGGATAATGTTAGCTATAAAGACAGAGCATCTTACCAAGATTTATAAAGGTAGCAGAAAAGAAACAAAGGCTCTTGAAGATTTAAATCTTCAAGTCTCTCCCAATCAAATATATGGATTTTTAGGGTCAAACGGAGCAGGCAAAACAACAACTATTAATCTGTTACTGGGTCTTACTGCGCCTACAGCTGGTACAGCCTGGATTTTAGAAAAACAAATTGGGGATATAGAAATAAAGCGAAAAATAGGATTTCTTCCACAGAGCCCCTATTTTTATGAGTCGTTTTCGTCTGTTGAATTATTGAATTTTTATGGCAAGATATTTAAAATCCCAAAAAAAGAACGATACAAGAAAATCGAGGAGCTGTTGGACATGGTTGGATTAACAGATAGTCGAAAAATCCCTTTAAGAAAGTTTTCCAGAGGTATGCTTCAACGTATTGGTATTGCTCAGACATTGATTAATGATCCGGATTTAGTTTTTTTTGATGAGCCAATAGCGGGATTAGACCCAGTGGGTAGAAAGGAGGTGATGAATACAGTCCTTAATATAAAGAAGCAGGGTAGAACAGTCTTTTTTTGTTCCCATGTTCTGCATGATGTAGAAATGCTCTGTGACAGTATAGGGATTCTGGATAAAGGGCAACTTATTGTCTCCGGCAAGCTAAAAGATTTGCTCAAACCGAAAGAAATAGAAATATCTGTAGAAAAGCTGTTAGCTAAAATTTAAAAGTGCACAGTTTAAAGTTTAAAAGTGCACAATATTTAGGTCTTCATTTTTAGCTGTTTGAACACCAATAAGCCTATTGTCATACCAGCATCTGATTTCCCCTTTTAGATAACGTCCA
>JAHJDO010000083.1 GCA_018812485.1 bacterium
AATCCTTGATATTTTCGTTTTGAATTCAACCATTTTAGGGAATGATTTTTCTGTATTTAACGAAATTTGCTCTGTAACACACTCTTACTTATAGGCTTACGCTTAAGCCCCAATTTTAGCCAAATCTGTCTAGTACCCTTAAATCAGCTCTAGGAGGCTCAACTCCTGTTTTTCAGACGTGTAAGAAAGCTCTTATTAGGATGTTTGGCAACCAGTGGTATGAAAAATTAGAGAAATGCTATAAAGAAAGTTCTATATAAGCTGCAGCCTTTTTCTTATAAGCCATTCTGCACTGAGAAGTATGATAAAAAGAAAAAACAGTAGGGGAGAGTTATGCAATTTTATTTTATAGGATGTGATTGTTTGCCTGTGCCTGGCTTTTATTTCATCAAAAATACCATCTATATTCTTTGGTGTATGATATACTCCCCCTGTAGATAAAGCTATATCCTTGAGCAGGATGTCGTTCAAGCCAATGTCTTCCTCTTCCATGTAAGGATTGCCGACAGCAAATCCAATCAGTTCATCTTCTGAAATGTCTTCGATTTTAGCAGTAGCTTTTAATTGATAATATCCAATGTCATCTGCTTCATAATCTGCTCCATATTCTCCTGTCTTGCCTTCCACATTAGTCAAGTTCAGAAAGGTCTTTTTATTTGATGGTGTACTTATTTGACAATTTATGTTTGCTTTATCATATCTGCGATATTCCTTATCATATGCAGATGCCATAATATGAATTATCTCACCAGGCTCGTAATAATCCTTGTTTGTATATATAAGAAGATGATTTGTGCCTTCTTTTGGCTTTTTGTCTGCGGAGCATAGCCATCTCACCATCTGTCCCCAGAATGTCTGATACATACTAATATTTTCGGCAAATGCCCATTTCCATGTGGAATCAGTTGCTATAGCCGCTACTTTCCCTTCTCCGTAATTTTGCACTATCAATACTGGCCATTTTTTTCCCGAGGATTTAGAGTCTGAAGCGTAAAGCAGCACTATAGCCCCAGGCTTAGGTCTTGAGAGAAGATTAAACCCGGATAAAGCGGGTAATGTTTTTGTATTCTTTAGGATTGGATGTCTGGATGCTTCAGGTGTAAGCACTGGTACAAAAGTTTTCCCTTCCCATTCGCCACTACCTTCTAAAGCGACAGGAAATATCTTTAATAGCTCGCCCCTTTGATATCCTCCGCTTTCAAAGGAATTTTTACCGCCTAAAATGAGAAAACCACCGCCATTTCTGGTGAAATTGACAATATTAGAAGCAGATTTTTCATCAAACATGTTTTTAATATTTCCCAGAATGATAATGTCATATTCTTTAAGGTTTTCCTCATGATGTAGAATATCATTGAGTTCTCGATGTGTGGAAATCCCTTGTTGATAAAACTGTCCTGATGAAGTTAATATAAAAGCAGTAAGATCTATATGCGGGTCTGACTCAAGGGTCCTTTTAAGGAATTTATATTCCCATCTTAGACCTCCTTCAATATAGAGTGCCTTTGTTTTCTGCCTGGTTATGAGTACAGTAAAAGTCCTTTTATTGTTCTGCGTTATAAGCTCTCCTTCCAAAGGAGGGACCTCTGCGACATATCTACATACACCCACTTGTTTTGGAATAAGACCGATCTCCAGATTTTGTACATTCTCAGATTCCTTTAGCAGCACACTGCTGCTGGATATCACCTCTCCATCCAGTTCTAAATTAACAGGAACTAGTTTTTCTTCATATCCTTGATTTTTAACCTTAATATCTATATTTATCTTTTCCCCCAAATATCCGGTTAATGGAGAACTGATATGGGTAATTGACACATCCTTAAATAATCTATTTGCCTCTATATTGCCCAGTCCAACACTGTATATTGGAACTGCGAGGCTTTTAATTCTTTTGACTGTATTTTTGCCTGCATTATTATTTCCATCAGTAAATAATATAACTCCGGATATAGGGCTTTCTCCCATTGTTTTAACAGCATTTTCTATTGAAGCAGCGATATCTGTAGAATTGCCGTGTGCGCTGAGCTTTGCAGGCATGTCTTTTTCAGACATTTCAGCAGAACCCTTTGAAAATTCAAATGTTCTAACTATAAACTGTTTAGATAGTGTTCTGATAAAATTATTTTCATCTCTATGGATTGTATCCTTAATTATTTCCAATTTACTATTTGGAGAAAAAGGGCCATGCTCACCCATGCTTTTTGAAGTATCAAACAAAAGCAGACAGCAGGATTTTTGAAGCTTCGATTTCAAGAAACTGATTGTCGGTCTTAATACTGCGCCTAGAATTATAATTATTAAAAGAATCCTGAAAAAAACTATCCAGCCTGCTTGCTTCCTGGAAAGAACAGAGTAAAGCCTGATATAGGTCAGGATTACAGCAGTAATAGCTATAGCGAGTATCCCGATCAGCAAAAAAGGATCTATTGAATTCTCAAACTCTATTCTTATATTTTGCAGGCGCCACAAGTCCATTGTCCTGAAATTATATCATAAGTTCCTTTGTTACCAACATAATTTTTAAAAACGGGGTCATGATGTTCCTGTTTATTTCCATGGTTATTAAAAAAAGTTCTTGACTTTAACATTTATTGTGGTAAAATAGCAACGTGATGAAGAAAACGCAGAAGAATAACTCAAAATCTATTGCCTCTATTGCAGAAGAATGTGGAGTTAGCGTTATGACTGTTAGCCGTGCTCTGCGCGAAAATTCAGCTGTCAAAAAATCCACACGCGAGCGAATCCTTCAGGCAGCAGAGAAAATTGGTTATCACCGCAATGTCAAATCAGGCCGCCCGCGCAATATTAAACAATCGGTTCGGCCTGCAGTAGATATAGTCTTTGGTACATTTGGCAGAATACAGTCTCTATTCTATTCCAAGCTTCTAACCTCAATTGAAGAAGAGCTTGTCAAACATGGTCATGATTGCCTTATCCGCACATATAATGGCGAATACACTCAATTTTTATCCCTGAGAGAAAGACTTAGGCAGTCTCTTACTACTGGCACCTTAATAGTGGGATATTTCCCGTTGGAACAGTTAAGAGCAATACTTGAGATTGTTCCACGGGCAATCCTGGTGGATAATACCGGAGATCCTGGTCTGGATTATCCTTATGAATCAGTAGGTTTCGACAATGTTGAGGCAGCGCGGCTTGCAATCCGTCATTTACTGTCCACAGGACATAAGCGGATTGTACTTATCAAGGGTTTTTCGAATCATTACTTTTCTCGTGAAATTGAGCAAGGATACAGAGAAATACTCAGACAATCCAGCATTGCAGTTGATGAGAGTCTTATTTTAGAGACTGATTTTACCACACAAGCTGCATA
>JAHJDO010000084.1 GCA_018812485.1 bacterium
TATCAGATAAAACGTTTTAAAACCTTGCTCCTCATATACAAAACGCCACTTGTAACACTGATAAAAACTTCCATTATTATGCTCTACGAATTTATCCCAGTTTTCACTGTCCTGGTCTGTCGCTTCTCTTATTTTAAATTTAAAATTCATAGTTTCCATTCCGCTCTTGCAAGTCTATTCATTTCGCTGAGATCTGTCCACTTAATATATCTCAACTTACTAAGCATCTTAATGTTTGCCCAAAATTCTCTATTAAAATCCAAAAGCTCTCCTTCGTGAGAAGGAAAAACAAGAAAAAGTTCTTTATCCGCTCTAAAATCCATAACATTCTTTAGCATATTCAGTGTTAATCTCGGATGATGAATAGGATAAAAAATACTTTGAATCTCTATTATTCTTTTTGATGAAGAAAGGATAAATGGTTCTCCTCTTCGAGGAATCTTGCTGTCGTCGATAAACTTCTCCCCAAAACTATTTGTATGATTTCTTCGTATAGAGCAGTCCACTCTAATACCAAAATCTTCTAACTGTTTTATGATATCGTCTGTAAGAAACCACCATCCAGCAACATAGGTTATGGGAGTTATACTCTCTTTTTTGAGCCAAAAAATCTCTTTCTCCATTTGTTCTTTAATAAGTTGAAAATTATAGTTTAAATGATTTATCGGCGCCAGAGCACGTTTATTTGATAACGGGGTAAAAAAGTGCCCATGATAGCCAATTTCAGTAAATTTAGATATCTCTTTCACCCTTTTCCCATACTCACCGGTAGTGACATTAAATTTCTCCAGTTGATATTGTGTTTGAGGACAATATGGTGTTGTAATACATAGAGTTAGTTTTGCGTGTGTATAGTCAAAAAACTTCTTGCAGAAATCCATGAGTTTATCAAATATCCTTTTATTCGCTATTGCTTCAGTGTGAAAGACAAAATTTATGTTTATTGGCTTCTTCCTCTGAATCTCAGGAAAAGAAGAGAACGCCCATAGCAATGTATTCAGCACATACAAAATATTCCTTTTTATTCTATGTCTAGTTTTCACCAATTACCTTTACTATTCTTTCTGCTCTCACATCCCAGCTATACTGCTTAACATCTTCATAAGCTTTTTGCGATAACTTGTTTGCAAGTTCGTGATTATCAAGCAGTTCTTTGATTCCTTGCGCTAGATCTTTTGAGTCCCCCGGCTTAACCAGCACAGCATTTTTGTGATCTATGAGCATTTCTCTTATTGTTGGGAGATCAGATGCAACTATTGGTAATCCTGCTGCCATATACTCAAACAGCTTCAAAGGAGAAGTAAAATATCTGCTCATTACATTGTCTGTTAATGGAATAACTCCAACATCTGCCTCCTTTAAATATTTTTTTATATCTCTGTGAGGAACAAATCCTACAAATTGTACCCTGTTTTCTACCGTAATTTCTTTTGCAAACTTTTTCAGCCTGTACACATCCTTTTCGTAAGAAAGTCCACCAACAATTGTCAGCATGGCATCTGGTATTTCCTTTAATGCCTTTATTAGAATGTCAACTCCTTTCCATGGGTATAATTGTCCGACATAGATTATATTTCTGCTACTTGGTCTCTTAGAAAAACCCCTCTCTGAAACATCGGGAATTAACGCTCCATCAGGTATTGTGGCAATTTTTCTAGAAATGCCAAGATATTTCTGTATAGCATCCTTTAAACTCTCAGAAATTGCTATTAGTTTATCTGCACTTATTAGAACTTCTCTTTCTCTTTTTGAGATTTTTCTCAATCTGTTCGCGTTAGGGGTAGTTCCATCAAATAGTAATTTTCCCCTTTCTTTTTGTTCCATGGACTGTATCGTATGCGCTTCATATAATAATTCGTATCTTAATAAATTTTTAAGTCTCAACAGATACCTTGCTATACCAATCTCACGCAAGTATATCTTTTTAACATTCTTGAATGCTGAGAGAAAAAATATGGTTAAAAAACACAGGAAATAGAATGAGTAATTCCAAATAAGATGTATGTGGATATTCAAAACAGGCAACCTGATTATATGCAAATTAGTGTGAGGCTTCAATCCATAAAATCCCAGACACTCTTCAGTGGTTCTATTATTCATTTTCCTTACTAATAGATATACTCTTACGCCTTTACTTGCCAGAGCATAGCATGTATTCACTATCTGAATAGCATTGGCTCGTTCCATTGGGAATCTGATATTTGCCGGATAGATTAAGCTGTCTTTGACAGCGATTTTTAATTTAGATCTAATTTTGTTTATTAATTTAGAATTCATAATTAAAAACAGACTTTCTAAGCATTATTAATGCAATTGAAATTATCGCAGTATAGACCAGCACATAAGTAATCGCCATACCAATGAGTCCCAGCCACGGAACCAGCAAAAATGATGCGAGAATAAGCGCAATGGCGCCGCCCATATTGCTAATCGTAGATATATACGGCTTACCCGCAGATAAAATTGTAGACCTCATCCAGCAGAAAATATTTGATAGTATAACAGCAAATATCATTACTCGTATTGCAGGCATTGAATTAAGATATACCGGTTTCCATATTCTAAAAATATGTGGACCTGCAATAACCATAATAGCAGCTCCAGCACCGGATACAAAAATCATTACACTGCTTATTTTTCGTAATATTTTTTTATAGAGTGAAATATTTTTCTCTGCCCATAGAGAGGTTAAAGTTGGGTAAATAACTGTGCCAACAGGACCTGTTACAAATCCGAGTGTGTTGACATACGCAAGAGCTATTTTGTAATAGGCAACTATTTCCGGTGACTTAAAAAATCCCAGCAGTACTACATCCATTTCTCTGATAACAGATTTAAAAGTAACAGAAATCGTTGTGTGAAAGGTAAATGGCAGAATTTTTTTCATTTCAGGCGTAATATTTGATGCTTTGATTTCCTTGAATTGTGTCTTTATAAGCTTCAATACAACAACTGATAAACAGACTGTAGGTATAAAAGCTGCCAGAACATAACCAAACATTATATACTCTAAGCCTAAACTAACAAGGCTGACAGGAAAAACGAACCTTGCAAATGCGCTTAATGCGTTGAATACACTCATTATCTTAAATTTTTTAAATGTTTGAATTATTGCAAGAGAGGTACCATTCACTGTTGAGAGAAGAGGAGACAAAGCATATATTTTTATTAGTCTTGAGGACACATGACCGTGAAATACCTTTTGCGCTACAATATCGCCAATCAACACAATAATACAAAAGCACAGTATTCCTAAAAGC
Source organism: bacterium (assembly GCA_018812485.1). NCBI lineage: Bacteria > bacterium. The sequence continues at coordinate 3,261 of JAHJDO010000084.1, forward strand.
GCATCTACAAAATATCCTATTTTAATGATACTTAGAACTTTATTCTTCTGGTTTTTTACGAGGTAATCTGTTGCAAACTTTGTAACTGCTTCCCCAATTCTAACGTCAATAAGCTCGGTTATTACAAGAACTACTGCCATCGCCTCAAATAGCTGCCCGTATTCATTGGCAGATAACATCTTGCCAAGAATAAGAACTATCAATAGTCTGAAGATTTTTGTTGCAATATCACCTCCAAACATAAAACCAGTATTTTTGATCAATGTTCTCTTAAGCTGATTCTGTCCTATGAATTTCAAAATGAATTTCTTCAGGTATTCCATATCGCTGCATTATAGCAGAAAAGAATTAAATTTCCATAATTTGACAGCCAAATTAAGCGATGTTATATTGACAAATATCTATCCGGGTATTTATGAATGTTATAAAAGTCTACAAGATTGAACTTTTAATTTTTATTGTTCTCGTTATATCCTATGGCTACTTCTTCAGGAAAATTGACTGGAATAGTGGGACCAGACTGGACCTAGTCTGGTCAATAGCTGAGCACCACTCACTTAGCATTGATGCATATCACGAAAATACAGGAGACAAGGCATTCTATAAAGGACATTTTTACACGGACAAAGCTCCAGGAATTTCATTCCTTGGCGTGCCATTTTATTTTGTAGCATCAAAGATCTTAAGATTTTGCAGTTCATCTTCAGCTTTCGTTGATTATATATTCAAAATTTATATTCCAACTTTTTTTGTAGTTATAATCCCCTCAGCAATAATGGGGGTAATCTTTTACAAAACAATTAATATGTTTCTCAGCAATATTAGATTGTCTATCTTAGGAACTATGAGTTATAGCCTTGGAACTATTGTCTTTTTTTACTCAAATATGTTTTACGCACACCACGTTGCAGGTTTTCTTTTTTTTACAGCACTTTATATTTTAATTAAGAGCGAAAATATCAAAAAAATTGATAAATCTAAAATTTTCTTTAGCGGTTATTTATTAGGATTAGCTATTTTATGCGAGTATCCAATGGTCCTTTTTGCTGTATTTGTTTTTATTTATCTATTTACAGTTACTAAGTCAATAAAAAAACTTATCTATCTAGCTATTCCTGTATGTTTAGCCATTATAATACTTGGTATATATCACTACGCCTGCTTTGATAATCCTTTAAAAACAGGTTACAACTATGAATATTCTCATTACTTTGCAAAATACCATGCTCAGGGAATTAGCGGCATCAAGCTTCCTAAGTTGAGTAGAATTATTAAGTTAACGTTCGGTCTAAAAAGGGGGATATTTATGATGCATCCTTTTCTACTGTTTGCTTTTCCAGGGGCTTATTTTGGGTTAAAAAGCAAAAGAAAGAGAGAATTTTTATTTTTTATTAGTATTTCAGCAGCTGTGATACTATTCTATTCTTCATTTAAATTTTTTGCAGAACGTTTTCTAATAACAGCTATTCCATTTCTATGTATTCTGGCGATATATGCAGTAAAAAAACTAAAATCAAAGATATGGATATTTACTTTTACTGTTTTGGCAGCTATATCAACTGTTTCTATGCTTCTTGTAACCGGAAGAGATATCCTTTCAAAACAGTTGAATGATATGTTTTATCAGAATATATTTCGCTATTTATCCGAGCCATCATATTTTGAGGATAATTTGTTTTCAATATTATCCGAGAAGACAGGAATGTTGACACTCATACCCATTATAGTTATCTGGGTTATATGTATAATAGCTTTTTGTAAAATCAATAAACAGGCAAAAAACAAATAGTATAGTTATGGTCTTATTCTATCTTCTAAAAAGGCTCAGGAATAAACTTCACAGTATTAATGTTAATAGGAAATTAAAAGTTCTACATTCATGGGGAACAGGAAGAACCTTTAAATTGCCTGAAGAGATTTGTATTGAACTTACAAGAAGATGTAATCTCAGATGCTCAATGTGTTATCAGCAACACAATCAGATTCGTGCTGAAGACGAATTATCCTTAGAAGAAATAAAGAATATATTCGATAAGTTAAAACTAAGAACTATAAACCTTGTTGGAGGGGAAATTTTTATTCGCAAGGATATTCTCGATATTCTGAATTATTTTGCTGAGAGAGGGATAGTCATCCAAAACTTAACAACAAATGCTACTTTAATAAATGAAGAAAAGGCTTTACATTTAGCTCGTCTTATTAAAGCCAGAGTAATCCGTAACATTTCTTTATCCTTTGATGGGAAAGAGGAGACACACGATATAATACGAAGGGCTAAGGATGCATTTAAACGCGCATTTAATGGAGCTGAAAGACTTCTAACCTCATTAAATGCTCTTGGCATAAATACGGATAAGTGTGTGCACATTAATTCAGTAATCTCAAAGACTAATGTAAAATCTTTTGATGAGTGTCTTGATGTTGCAAAAGAACTTAGCATAAAGAACGTTGTATTTAATCACCTTATCTACAATACTGCTGAGGACTTGAATAAATCCGCAGAGATGACTGGGAATCCAGAATTAGGGCTATTTGATACATGTTCAGAAGAGCAAAGTATTCAGTTAGAGGAATTTTCTCTGTTATTAAGTACATGGCAGAAAGCTCTGAAAAAGGCTGGCAAGCTTGAAATAAATATGCACTCACGACCTGTGAGTAAACTAGAACATATTAAAGATTACTACAGACATGATTATAATCCCAGAGGCGTTTGCACATATCCGTTTTTTATATGCAGAATAAATTCCGATGGAACCGTGCCTTTTTGTCTCCTAATGCAGCATAAAATGGGTAATATTCGAAATAAATCTCTTATATCTATATGGAACAATACTGAATTCAAGAGAATGAGAAAAAAACTTTTATCTGGAATCTACCCAGTATGCAAAAGATGTTGCAAACTAGTTACTTATTAACAAATCGAGCATTTCTAATTGACAAAGAGCCGTATCCTAATATATACTTCGTTTAAAGTGTAGTAATTCGTAAATACGTGTGGAAGGGAGGTGAAAGGAAATGAAATCTTTGTTTAGAGTTGGTTTAATCGCCGCATTGACCGGTGTATGCTTTAGCTTAGTGTATGCAGGCGGACTTCCAAAGAAGGTAGCTCAACCGCAGGAAAAAACAGCGGTAAAACAAATTTCTGAAGGTGTAACGACAGGCGTTTTGACTACCGCGGCAACAATAAAAGAAGCAACAACCTACATAGGGGCTGAAAGTGTATGGTCATTTAGGAACAAGATGCCGAGAACTAAAATTTACGCAAGAGTTGAGACTTCTGATGATAGATACTATCTTCTTGGAATCAGTAAGATAGATCTAAAGGCATCAAATCCATACGGGCGAAGAGACAGAAGAAACGTTCAATATGTTGAGTACGACGCGCAGATTGCATCTAAATACCTCAATAATAGTCTGACACTCAGAGGCGGTATGATAAATTCAGGAGTGGGGCTGGGAGTAGACTATATGCTGCCTGACGAAAAAACTAGTATTACAGTTGAAGGGCACAGCGCTGTTTACAGTTCCCCATTCTTTCTCAGAACAAACCTGAGTTATAGGATATGGGAAAATAAGGACTATTACGTAATTGCCGGCGCGGAGGATATGTTGGATAAGCTTTCACTCATAGCAGGCATAAAAATAGAGTATGGTCTAGCAAGATAGTTTTTATGCCACAGCACAGAAGGATTTTTCTGTGCTGTGGCATACGTCTGTAATCTAACTTTCTACAACCTGTTTTTTATATAACTACTGATGATCTGCTGTTTTTCTTCTAGCAATCCTGGAAATCCAATGTCTAGTTCGTATTCACCTTTCAGCGATGTTTGCTTGCACGATAGGACATTCCCTAGTATTTCATTAATTACTTCATCATTTGGAAATTGAATTTGCATTTCTATGGTTGTGCCTATTTCCGGCACATACTTATCTGTTCTGATACAAATGTGAGACTCACTTATATTTTTGGCATATGCCTGCTTTTCAAGCATAGGTTGTCCTGGAGCATATACAATATACTTAACAAGCACCTCTTTACCTTTTATAGCCCCTAGTTGTGCGTCTTTGTTCTCAGGTTTGCCAACTTTTTGATTAAAGTTTATTATTTGCTTGCCTATGTTTATTTCATCGTTATTTTTTAATATATGTTTAAGCACTTTTTTCCCCTTAATCTTAGTACCATTATAGGAATGAATATCATATAACACATAGCCTTCGTGTTGTGGTCGTATCTTTGCGTGGAGTTTGGATACCAATTCATCTTCTAGTATTAGTTCATTATCTTCGGATCTTCCTATCCAGAACTCTATGTTTGGACGCAATTTGTATGTTTCTGATTCCCCGCCCTCCTTTCTCCATATAAGCTCAGCAGGAGAAAGAGATAAAGCGACTTCTTCTTCAATTAAGCCTCTGGGTATTTTTTTATACTCTTCTTCTTCCTCTTTAGCGTGCTGCTTCTGTCCAAACTTTATTATTATATCAATCAATTTGTCTATTTTTGAAATGCCGATATAAAGCAGAATAATAAAAACGGGTATAGCAAAGGTAGAAAAACCAAATTTAACAGGATGGTCTTTTATAAACAGTTCAGTTTTACTAACTGCAAAAACATTTTTCGAAGAAAATAAAAGTGTGACAATTTGACAAACAATCAGGAATAAAGATTTATTTCGCATGTATTAAGTACATCCCAAATTCAAAAGCATTTTTTTTTGATGCAATCCCCTATTTCTTATTGTACAAAACCTTAAATAACTCTATTACACCGTTATCCAGTGTATATTCTTTTACTTTTAGTAAGTTGTATGATTTCATTTTTTGTGTGCATTTTGGATATATATCATATTTGGTATCAGCATCCACTATTATCATATATTCGGGCCTAAAACGTTCCATTAGATTAGCATTTAGTTTCTGGATACCTCTCATATTTTTATCTGCCTCCTTCCAACCCCATGGAGAAAAGCTAAATGCTTTCGTTTCCATACAAAGAGTATCAGCCTCAAGACCTAACACAGGTGTTCCTTTCTCAAAATATCTGTTTAAATCTCTAGATATCTTTAAGAGTTCATATTTGGGCCTAATCAGTGGCATTATATCTATAAATAAATTAGAAAACAGGTAAATTACAATCCCTACTGAAAAAGCAGTCTTTATTAGATTTTTATTTCCCTGCAGGATAATCTTGTAAATTCCGGGAATGAAAAAGATTAACACTATCCCAATAATTATTACAGACATAATTGCCGTTGTCTGCGGCCCAACACCTGGATACTCTCCAATATTGATTCTAGATAAAAGAAGCCCCATTATTTTTGATAAAAAAGGCATTAAATATGCACTTATTACAGGAAATAAAACTAAATACAAATACCACTTCATTCTAGAATGTTCTTTTTTTCTATCAATAATGGAAATAAAACCGTAAATGCCGATAATACTTACAACTACTATTGTAGTATCCAGCCGTCCTTGCATGGCCATATTGAGTTTATCCGAACTCTCAGAGACTAAATTAAATAATGTAATAACCCTCAAAACTACAACTCTTATTGTAGGAAGTATTGCTAAAGATGCTATGAAAATAATAATTGTTTTTTTGACTTTGGAACTTACTGAAATAAAACCGTTTTTTATTAGATCTAAAAATTGCTTATCGTCTATGTTTTTAAACAAAAAAGATGTCAATAACATCGAAATGGGTATAATCAATATAAGAAATCTCCTGGTAGATATATAGTTAGTAATCGTAAAAGGAAGACATGCCAATATAATCCATATTATCGAGTATCGCTCAATAGAAGATGATCTAAAAGAAGGTCTCTTATTGGTTTTGTTGAGTAAATAAATTATTACGCAAAAGATAAAAAGAGGCGTTAGGATTGTAACGTTACCCGTAATCAATGTACTTGGATTGATTGTAAAGCGCATAAAATTCACTATAGCCAGCCAGGGTGTATGAGCTACATTTTCTGAAAAGCAAACACCATTCATTGCCTTCCATTTTTCGTAGTCAGGGAAAACTAGAATAAGAAAATATGCTATAAAAGAAAGTATTAATCCTGATGTAAACCAAAACGTAATTTTTATAGGATTTTTTATCAGCTTCATTTTCGCTTCATATATAAAAAACCCAATTATCACTAAGATATATGCAAGTGCATAGGATTTACAGAGCCAACCAAAAACCAAACACAAGGCTGATACAAAGTAATATAACCTGTTATGTTTACCAATTAACCAAAAATATAACGAACCGGAAATAAAAAGAAACATTAAACTTTCGGTGGAACCTTTTCTATTGTAGCTCAAAACTATGTTATTTACTCCGTAAATAAATGTTGCAACAATAGCAAATTTTTTATCACTTGTTATTTCTTTTGCAATGCGATAGACAAATATTAATGTCAGACAACCACCCACAGCAGTGACAAGATTAATCTGCCATAAACCAACCCCAAAAAATTTGAACGATAAATAAATAAAATATGTATATAAAGGAACTACGAAAATTACATTAAAATCATCTATTAACCATTTACCAAACAAAACTTTGTTTCTGGCGCTATGGGCATCAAATCCAATATCTGCCGGCATATAGCCAATTATATCTAATTGGCTATCCGAGCCCAATACAAGCAACCTGATTATCCATAGAAATGCAAAGAGCGCGATAAGTAAAAGGGACGAATTAATTACAGAATCACATTTTTGTTCTACTTCATTAAGTTTCATTTAGCCCCCATATCAGTGACATTTCTGTAAATATCATAAAATTTTTGTGCAATAACCCGTGTGTTCAGTTCATTAGAAATTTTTGCAATTGTGCTTCTTTTAACTTTTCTACCCTCATCCAATATTTTTAGTATAGTATCTGCAAGCACCTGAGGAGTATCTTCACGTATAAGAGTAACATCTCCATGATATTGATTGCCCAGTTCAATGCCAGCAGGATTATTGGTTGTAATAACCGGCGTTCCACATGATAATGATTCCAAGACTACATTAGCCCTGGACTCCAATTTTGATGATAAGACATAAATGTCTGAGGATGCATAAAAATCCACTAACTTCTCATGGCTACTAAAGCCTGCAAATACCACATTGTTTTTAATACATAACGTTACAACAAGCTGTTTTAATTTCTCAAGCAAGGGACCTTCTCCTGTTAATACTAATTTTAAATTAGGATATTTCTTAAGAACATCTGGTAAACTTCTTATTAGAAGTTCGTGTCCGTATATTGGTATTAGTCCTTTAACATTTAAGAGTATTTTATCAGCATTAAACTCATGTTTTAGAAAATTTGTACGTTTTCCTCTTTGAGATAGAAAACAATCGCTGGTCATAGGAGGTATCACATCACTTTTGGCTCCTGTATCGTTTAATAACTTATCCTGAAGGCACTTGCTAACGCAGGTAATCCTATTTACATGTAGGACAATCCTCTTAAAAAGATCAAAAAATGTTTTTTTATAGTACCAAACATCTGTTCCATGAAAAGACAGAATAATAGGTTTATTAAAGATCTTTCCGATAAGAAAGCCTACAATTGTCAAATCAGTATATCCATTTATATGAATAACGTCTGACAGAGGTAATCTTGATATCATTGATTTTAAAATATTCAATAAAGTTAAAAATCGATACAATTTAGTTTGTATCCAGGTTATTAGGCGAAGTTTATGCCTTTGCTGGGATAGATTTAGAGTTTCAGCATACATATTTCTTATTGCGTATACTTTTACTCCACTGCTCGGTATATTAAACCTATATCTTTCTGGAATAACAAAAGTAAAAACCTCAACCATGTTCTCTTTCTTAACCAGCTCTGATGCTAAATTACTGCACATCGTTCCAATTCCACTTGGATTAAAAAAGTGAGGAGTAACTATGGCAATCTTCATAATCTATTTCTGAGGGCAGCACTGATTTTTTTAGTTAAGAACCATGGAATTTTCAATGGGTTTTTAACCCCTTTTTTAAATAATTTATACATTCCTATTTTCCTTCTCTCATATCTAAATTGCAAAAACAACTTGTGTATTTTCTTTCTTGTCAATTTTTCTGACAAGATTACAGCAGAATTATAATTATCACTAAAATTTACATTTAACTTCCCCCAATCCATTTTCTCGTTAACTAAACCTTTAGAAATTGCGTAGTCCCAGACCAAAGTTCCAGGAAAAGGGGTTAAAACATAGACATCAAATCCATCTAATTTGCTTTTTGAAATAAATTTTAGTGTTTTCAAAATATCTTCTTTATCCTCTTCAGGAGCCCCGATTATAAAACTGCCAGATACTGATATCCCGTGTTTCTTGATTATTCTGATGGCATTCTCATTTTTCCTAACATCTATACTATCTCTTTTAAGATACTTAAGAATTTTATCAGAACCCGATTCTAATCCCATGCTAATAGATCTTACTCCCATCTCTTTTAATAATCGGATTACCTCGTCATTTACCATATTGGCTCTGATTGCACAACTGAAATCCACTTTACCCAGATAACCCCTTTCTCTAAAAATACTTATTATCTTTTTTATTCTTTTTACATCGACTGAGAATATATCATCATAAAAATTGATGTGTTTAACGTTATATTCATTAATTAAATACTCAATTTCATTTACAACATATTCAGCCGAAAAGAATCTAACCTTATTCCAAAATAGTGAGGATGCACAAAAAGAGCAGTGATACGGACAGCCTCTGCTAGTGAACATATATGTTCTGGGCTGGATATCAAATAAATCCCGTGCAGGAGGAGGAAGTTTATCTAGAAAAGGGATTAACTCTCGTTCAGCTGAAGCAGCAATTGTATTGTCATCGTTCCAATATATTACTCCCTTAATCTTTTTCAGATTCGTCCTGAGGAACCTTCCTTCCTTGATAAAAGATTCCAATAATCCGCATATAGTAACCTCTCCTTCTCCTATAACTCCAACATCCATATTTGAAGTCAATGAAGAAGGCATCATTGAAATATGCACTCCTCCAACAATCACTGGCAGTTTATATTTTTTTGCGATTTTTGCACAAGTAATTGCTTTATTGTAATTTTGGCTCACTGAACTAATTCCAACGATATCTGGTTTAAAATCTATCATCTCTTCTTCTACGTTATCGCATATTACCTTAAATATAATCTCATCTCTGCCAAAATATGTTCTCAGGCTACTAATTAGATACCCAATACCTAAGGGAGGATATTTTGTTTCAACCTTTTTAGAAGAGTCAATTGCGTTTATAAACAGGAACTTGATTTTCATAATAATTTTTTATATTTATCCTTCTGATTCTGTTATATCTTTAACACATAAAATCTGGAAAGCTATCTTAGAAAATTTTTCAGTTACAGGTTGCGTTAATAAAGAAACTCTTCTCCAGAATTCCCTTGGCCACCACTTAATCATTCCATGCTTCCCTCTCAATAATTTCCATCCTCTTATACCAATTACCCTATATCCCATATCTTCCATTTCTGATGGATACCAGCCTGAGCGGTGAATTTGAAACTCGTTTCCGTCGTATTTATCTTGCGGCAAATAGCCGTTTGGCGTAAATATTATCGTCTTTTTTTTCGCAATTTTCTCCATCATAGCGATTAATCTTAAACCATCATCTTTTGTTAAGTGTTCAATCAGTTCAGAAGCTAGAACACAATCAAATGAGTTTTCTTTGTATACATTCCCAATTTCCAAAACATTCATTTTCCTATATTCTGTATATATCTTTAATTTATTGTTCTTTAAGAGACTCGGTTCAAATATATCTATGCCTACGCTATAATGCAATTTATCAGAAAATTTTTCTATGGGTGACTTTGTTCCGCAACCAAGGTCAAGCAAAGTTTGGCAACTTCCAATGACTTCCCTTTTTACCAAACTTGGATATTGTTCAAGAAGAGAACTAAATATATATCTATTTATTTTCTTTAGGATTTTAATAATCTCAATAACTCTAGTTTTTTTTGACTTCAACTTTGACCATGTTACAGTCTCTTGGCGTATATCCTCCAAAATGGTCCATAGGTTCCAGAATTTCTATATCGTATACACCTCTATCCAGATTATTTATCAGTGACTGACAACCGAATCCACTGTCTTTGGCTTCCTTGTTAGAGTAATAGTCGTCAAAAATCACTACAGTATTCGGATACATTATCTTTTTTACATAACTCCAATCTAAGCTGATGGTTTCAATAGAATGTCCTCCATCAATAAAAATAAAATCAATTTGTTTGTCTTTACTCTCTTCTAAAAATTTTGGCAAAGTGTTCTTGGTGTATCCCATGTAAAGATTAATATTTGCTCCTGTTTTTTCTAATCTTTGCCTTATTTCATCGTACGTTGGCGGTTTCTTTGCAAGCTCTTTCTGAAAATCTTCGTCAGTAAGACCTTCAAATAAATCAAAGCCATAATAGGTGATTCTACTCATAGGCTGGAAGATATTCGCTGTCTCTATCATATGTCTTGAATGAATTCCGTTATGCGTGCCAATTTCCATAATGCTTTGACAACGTTTTTTATATATAGTCTTTAGTAAATTTCTATACTTTTTTGGTCTTACCGTCAACATACGCTTCATATACAACAATCGTTTTAACATAAATAACCCTTTCTTGTTTTGTAATAGTTTAGCTACAAAAAGCTCATTAATGCGTTAATATCTTAAATTCATATCGCGTATTACTTCGTTAAATATCTTCTCTCCTTTTTCCTTCAACCTGTCTCTGACACATTCAAAGTATCGCGTCATAGAGAGCATCTTAGATGTTTTAGTGTCAAAATCAATATCTATCAATGCCCGCATCCATTTTTCGCTTATGTTATACTTCACAAACATTGTTGCAAGCTTACAAATATTCCTCAGTCGTTTTGTTGTTCTTGGTGGGAAGGCAATATTAGGAATAGCACTGTTTGTATCTCCATTACATGCATCATTCAGTCTAAAACCCTTTTCTCTACAATACTTCTCCATTGCAGTACCGGGATAAATCATCAATGGATAACACGAGCAAATACTGCCTGAGCCTATTCTTTGCATAGCCTTTATGGTGTCCAATGCATCCTCGACTGGCTCATCAACAGGCAGCCCAACAATACATTGAAGATTGATAGCATATCCAAACGACCTCATCCTGTCGTATGCAGCTTTCATCTTGGGCTCATTATCCCACGTTCTGTTGAATAACTTAAGAGACTCAGGACGTATGGCCTGTATTCCAACGCCGATACAATTGACAATCTTCTTAAGCGTGGCAAGAACATTGTCAGATATCTTCAAAGCAGAGTGTGACGTCGTAGAAATATACATGGGAAGATCAATCTCCCTTTCCCATATTGAAACAAATTCAGGCATCCATGTTTCAACATCAGCTCCACAGAACATATCGTCATCTACCCACTCAATCTCGACAGTATCATATTTTTTAATCTCTTTAGCCTCTGCAATAACAGCATTAATAGGTCTTCTACCAAGAAAATAGCGTTTGTGAGACTCATGGCCAAAGATTCTTCGCACATGGCTGGAAGAGGAGCTGCAATAGGAGCAATTCCATGGACAACCCAGCATTGAAAGCATTACCTTACGATAACGTTTGGCCATTCTCGGGATATCCTTGTAATATTCTCTCCTGGCTGGCATAGGAAGATCTGCAGATGTCGTAGGTATGGTTTGTATAATACCCTGCTCCTTTTTTAGGATCTTGTCTATAGCCCCTCTTACAGGGCCAACTACGACTATATCTACTCCATCCAATTTTGATATATCCGGACATGAAGTTGCGTGGTGTCCTCCAAAAACCGATACAACTTTTGGGATAGACTTTTTTATTTCCTTGCTGATACGCAAAGACCAAGAGAAGAACGTTGTCATTGGAGAAAAAAAGATAAAATCGGGCTGCCAGTGAACAACCTGCGATGCGATATCTTCCATCTCAGCGTCAAAGTATCGAATCTTCTGCTTGAACCGCAATAATTCGCCACCTACAAACAGCAGTCCATAACTCTCTTCATTCCCAAAAGTGATTAACGCAATCTTCATCATTTTGTTTTGGCAATTATATCGTATTCTGTGACCGCACTAATAATGTACTGCAAATCTTTGTCTGTTAACCACCATCCTACAGGTATTGAAACCTGTTCATAGACAAATTCATCTACTCCAGGCAAATTGCTTCTAAAATTTTTAAACATAGTGTGAGTATCATTCCTCGCATGAACCTGCGAAACAGTAATACGCGCTTTTTTCATATGTTCCATAAATCTTAGAAGATTTTTAACCCTTATGGTATAAAGCCAGTGAACACTAGAGCGGTCGTTCTTGTATCTTAAAGATCGCACGGTCTTGAGGTCATTAAATGCTTTATTATATTGAGCGGCATTAGAGCGATGCTTTTTTATAGTTTTGTCCACATACTTGAGCTGCTCAAGACCTATTACTGCGGTTACATCATTCATATGGAATTTATATCCGTATTCAACAATATCCGCTTCACAGCGAAGGTCCTTGCGTTTAGCTTTACGGTCAATGCCGTACCACCTAAGCAGCCTGCCTCGTTGACAATCGGCATTGGATTTGCAAACCAATGCACCTCCATCTATAGTTGTCATCTCTTTAATTGCCTGGAAAGAAAAACACGCAAAATCAGACTGTGAGCCAATTAGTTTTCCATGATAAGTCGAACCAAAGGCATGAGCAGCGTCTTCAATTAATTTTATTTCGTGTTCAGCAGCAACGGCGTTTAATTCGTCCAGATCACAAGGATATCCGCCCCAATGGACACACATAATGGCCTTTGTTTTTGAAGTTATTTTTTTGGCAACATCTGCAGGATCAATATCGCCGGTCCATGGATTGATATCCGCCCAGACGATTTTTGCCCCCATTGCCATTATTGGTTCATTTGTTGCCGAACAAGTCATAGCGGTTGAGATAACTTCATCGCCATAACCTACATTTGCCAGCCTGAGCGCTAATTGTAAGGCGGCTGTTCCATTATTCAATGTTAACACATTATTATTATCAAAGTACGGTGCAAGCTTGTGTTCAAATTCCTCCACTATTGGCCCCTCGCCTATGTACCCGCTGAATAAGACCTTATGCAAAGGCTCTATAACGCTTTCAGGCATAAAAACCTTAAACAGAGGAATATCTTTGCCTTCACCGGATAATAAATTTTTTACTGATTCATCAACACTCTGCATATCTTTTCCCTTTTAATTAAGTTTAAATAATACAAAAAGGATATTCATAACCTAAAAGTAAATCAAGAGACTTGGTCGATTTGCGTAAATTGAAAGATTTTTTCGTATTATTTTAGCCTCAAGCCCCATGTGCTGAATTAACGACTCAATATCTCTAATGGTAAAATCCAGTGGTCTTTTTTCATCATTAAAGGATTTATAATGAGAACTGCATAACCATCTGGCAAAAAATGTACGCAGCAATAGCCACATATATCCTTCACGAATACCCAAAAAACAAGAGCATAGAGCATCCCATACAAAACCTATCTTTCCGCGTTTAAGTGGCAGATCCGCAATTAGCATCCTTGCCCCTGGCAAGGCCACTTTTCGGGCTGAATTGATTAAGGCCTCTACCTCGCTTAAATCACTATAATACTGAACTACGCTTACACATAAAATAATTGAAAAAGACCTCCTACATACACTTAAATCTGTATAGTCATCTCCGAGAAGTCCTACCTCCACATTATTAAAATTGCTGCATCTTTTCTTGCACAAGGTTATAAATTGTTCAACTACATCCACCGCATGGATGGTTTTAACGAGTGGTGCGAGACGTGCTTCCAAATGTCCAGAACCACAACCAATATTAAGAACAGAATCATCCTTTTTAAATGCTACAATTTGCTTTGTATAACGAAAAAAAAGTTCTGAGTTTCTTTCCCATAGCTGCGAATCTTTCCAGAAATCATCTTGACCCCAGTAATCAATCCAATTTTTACATGATTTAGTCATTAAATCCTTTCTTACTAAATGCCCTTTTAATCTCTAAACTCTTCTATATTATTATCTACAAAGTCAAAGGCTCTTCTCATGCATTTATCTATATCCATATACATAAATTCGCCACATCGTCCAAGGGTAGTAAGCGATCTGCATGTTTTCAAATAATCCATAATTCGCCTCAGGTGAACTGCATAGTCTTTGCGATAAATAGGATATGCATACTGGGCCTTAATCAAAGACAACTGTTTTACATCACCTAGTCCTAGAAAACCGTCTTCAGCCAGACCGCCAATACATATATCAAACAACTCTTCTTTAGTTGCTGCCCATGCAGTACTATCTTTTGAACATGTAATTTCGACCGTAATAATATTCTCTTCAGCCGGACTAGTATTGGAGCTAAAATTATTCATCTCCGATATGCGATTATATGGTTTATTTAACTGATATACATATCCGGAATTCAGGATATCCTTTTTATGTGTGACTATACCAAGCACCACCAGCGATTGATAATCTAATTTGCCGGCTGAAGCCAGCACTTCCTGTGGAACAGGTGCTTTGAGCATCTTGATTAGCGGAGGAAGTGGTACTGTTGAGATAATATAATCCCCTTCCATTTTTTTATATTGACCATTATGCTTGTAAGAAATGAGCATCTTTTTATTGGGAAGCTCAGTAATGCTCACAACCTCACAGGCAAGGTGCACATGACCATGATTTTTTTCTATTTTTTTTACAATTCGTTCAGCAATTTCCCCGAAACCTGTGTTGGGGTAGTAGGTAGGCAATATTTCGCGTTCAATAAGGGAATCTTTGTTTTTGCTAACTTTCTTATGGAGCAGGAGCTTTAATGTATTTATAAAGCTCATCCGCGTATGTGTTGGAATACATCTTGAAGATAGTTCAGAACAAGATATTTTCCAAAATTGCTCGGAATATGGTTTAAAAAATATTCTGTAGAGATATTCTCCAAAGCTTGCAATTGCCCACTCTTCTACAGTTTCATCCTCACTCTCTACAGCAACCCGCTTACGAGGGAAAAGTCTGCTTTTAAAAAAACTCCATGACGCCTGTATGCCGGAACAAAAACCCATATCGAAAAGAACACTTTTTACCGTTAAGGGATAATCGATATATTTCCCTCTATAATAAAATTTGACATCTCTTGACTTGGGCTGTAATTTATTGTCGAATAGTTTCAGAACAGCGTCAACAATCCCCTGGTCCTCAGAGAAAAAAGAGTGCGGTCCAAAATCCAATGAATAGTTGCCGTCACGAACAGTGCCAGCTAAACCGCCTGCAAACGGCTCGGCTTCTAAGACATCTACTTTAACGCCGTTACCGCTAAGACGCCAAGCCGCACTCAAACCTGAAATTCCTGCCCCTAAAACAATGGCATGCTTTGGCATAATAGTTTCTCATATTTTTGTAATAGTTTAGTTACGATTTTTTTAAAGATATCAGCAAATATACAATTTATCAATACCTGTCACATACTTTGAACTTTTAGACAAACGAAAAGGGAAAAAATTAGTTATGTAATTTGCATTATTGTCCGCATTTTTGTTGTATTTTAATTCCAGAATTACATTGATGTCATCAGTCAATTTGTTAATGAATAGATTCTTTTGGAAGTAAATATGATAGAAAACTAAATCAGTATCAATTGTAATACGATAATTCCCGTCTGCAGATCTGAAATATTTTCTACGGTAATGGGTAAGAAGCATTGGTTTTAAAGAGTTTATTTTTATTATTTCGGGAACATCCGATTTGTTAATGATATCCAATATTTCTTCAGCAGCAAAACCATTGTTAAAATCAAATGGATGTAGGGGATATGCCTGTTTCCTATTTAACGATTCATTCTTGATCTTTAATTCCAAAACAGGTTTGTTTATATGTCCAAACAATTCTCCATACCAGCGAATGCGAATTTTTACTCTATGAGATGAACCATTAACATTATCAAAATAATTCCTAAAATCAATAGCATCAAAGTATATACTGTTTACAAAACGCTGATGAAATATTGCAGAAAACATAGCAGGATGCAGTTTAACAATAGATTCCACATCGTGTCTTGTTATATCTGAAATAAAAAATTTCCGTTCATAACGATAATTATCTACTGCTTTTGCCATACTTCACTCCATACAAAATATCTTTAACGCTCTCGTTATTAGAAGTTTTTATTTCTCCATCAATAATTAAATTAGAGTTAGTTTCAACCAGATACGGAACTGAGATATTTTCCATTTCTACTTTTGAAACCACAATGCTACCTGCACCAAATTCAGATTTTTTTTGAAATACAGTAAAACCAATCTTATTATTTTGAAGACTAACATCGGAACCTGTTATCTCTGACATATCTTTACTGCAAACTGCAATTTCTGAATTTACTATTTTTACTTGATCAATATTCATTTCGCTATTCTCACCAACGCTTAGCCCTTTATCTCCGGCTCCATCTATGAAAATATTTTTCAAATTAATAACAGTTCCTGAAATATCAATGGCATCATTTCCACAGTTAACAAAGGAAGAATCGACAATATCCCCTTTGCTGAAATCACTATCAAAAGCGTCTGAGGAGGTTTTGCTAAAAAGCGTGTTATCAATTTTAAACTCAGTCCTGATTATATTAAGAGCATCTTCTGATCTATTTCGCGTAAATTGACAATGCGAAATTGCTACAGGAGATTCATAGAAGGTCACAGCTCCTGTCAATTCCCATCCATTATGTGATGGATTGGCTAAGTTGTTAAAATTAACATACACTATCAATGACTCTTTATGCGCATTCATGACAATAATTCCCTGCCCGGTAGAATCAGAAGAATAAATGAGGATTGGATTCTCTTCTGAGCCGATAAATGCAATTGGTGAATAGCTTAGAATTTTAGCGGAATTGCATAGATCAAGTTTTAATCCTTCGCCAGCAGTTACTGTATAACCTTCAGGGATAATTAAATTATCCGTCAAATTCCATTTGCCGGATTTGAAAAGAATCTTTTTGCCCTTTTCATCTACTGTCAAAAAATCTATATCAGCTAAATTAACCTGTTGTCTGATAAAATCCTTTGAAATAGAACCGTAGTCCAAATAAGGCCATAGGAAAACAGATTCATACCGTAAGCGGCTTGTTCCTAAAAGCCTGTAATGAACCTTTAAGTCCGAAACCATTGTCTTTGCCCAGACAAAGCCCTCAGGAAGAATGAAGCTGACAGTTTGATAATCAACCAGTTCAGGACGAAGTCTTGCATGTAATAACGCTTTAGTTTCCGTGTTAAATATAACTGAATCTTTATAGGAAACTTTTATCACTTCAATTGGGAATGACTGAATACTTCCAAGATCAAGCTGAATTCTATTTTCCCCTGATGCACGGAAATATGCATGCAACCCTTTAAAAGGATTTAACATTGCTCTAATGTATTTCTGGTTCTGATATAGAACATTCCTCTTAAGGCTGTAATAAGGGAATTCTTTATAAAGAATATTTAAATTGTTTTCTAATTCCTCTTTTATTGCTGAGAAAAACGAATCCAGATATGCAGGCTTAGAAACTCGTTCCAGGGCGGCTATATATTCCCTGAAGAACGATTCATCATTGAAGAGTGTTGCATAATATGGACGACAACTATGTAGCATTGACCCTGAATCGTTATTTATATAAATTCCTGCTTTAGTTGAACACAATGAATCAATTTGTCCTCCGCTGTCAGCATCAAAACCAATTGGTTCTAATAACGAGGTTACTGGATTATAATAAAATCTTGTGTTATGCCACCTTGCTCCATGAAAAGCGCACATCATATCTGTTATTGCAAAGAAGGTTGCCATTTTATGAACGTCAAAAACCTCACTTGTTTTTAACTTACCTCTTCTGAATGATTCAAGCAGACTGCTTGCTTTTATGAATTGGAGATAACTTGCTGAATCAGAAAGAATTTTTCCAGTCTGAAATGCATCAACATCACTTGCTAAATAATCTCCATAGCCATTTCTTTCTGCGCCGGGAAATTTCTCGTCAATTTGCACAATTTCATTCCAGAGCAGATTCTCATTAAACCGCACAATAGGTCCTTCTCTTCGCTGATTATGCTCAATAAGTCTTTTTTCGAAGTGTTCCTCCATGGCATAAATACCAAGATGTTTGCCATTAAGTATCACATCAACAAACTCATATCGTAATGATATAACATCTTCTCTCTTAAGCGCTTGATGAAATATCCACTCGGATATGTAGTTTCTTGTTTTAGGATGATGAATAGAAAATTGTTTCATCCCCCAGAGCGTTTTCCCTCCACTTATCTTTATTCTAAATGACCATTTCTGACCCTGCAGGTGGTCAGTATTATCACCCTTTAGTCGTATTCTTGCCTTAAGTATTTTGTCTTTATAGCGGATGTCAGCAGGAACATAGTCGTTTTCCGTCACAAACAAGTTACCCATTGCAAGCGCAATTTGTCTTTTATACTCAAGTTTTTGAAAATTTTTATGTCTAATATCAATTGTAATTTGTTTCGGATTGCTGGTTAATCCTTTTATATATCTATACGGTACCTTACAGCCGTATGATATTGCCTTTTTTATTTTGCCAGTAAGTCCTTTTTTATGCGCAAGAACGCCAACATTAAACAGCAGCCCTGAATACAATCCCAGCACTAAGACAGCAATAATAATTCTATGGTTTTTGAGAATCTTTTCAAGATTACTTAAAAGTCTATTAGGAGCACTTGATTCTTTTATTATCATTATTGAATAATGCCTTTATTATCTAAAAAACTGATTTTTATTGAGTCATTTAATTGTTGCAGATCAGATTTAGCCCTGTTTAAATCCTCAATATTGTGAAATTCGATCAAAAAACATGCTTCAAGCACTTCTTTAGTCTCATCAAATCGTTTTAAATCAACTGCCTGACAATGTTTCTTGAGTGTTTCAAGGATATCTTCTAATTTAATCTTTGGGAGATTCTGGCTTGAGATAGTTAGGAACAAGTTTTGATTATCTTCAATATGGCGGGAACATTTTTTACTTATAATGAGAATTGTTATCATTAAAACAAACGCTACTATCGTAATTGTTCTTTGGTCTGCGCCTAATCCTAATCCTATTGCAATAGCAAGAAATAAATATGCCAGCTCTTCAGGTTCTTTTATTGCAGCGCGAAACCTCACAATAGAAAGCGCTCCCACCAGACCCAGAGATAAAGCCAGCGATGATTTTACGATAGAAATAATCAGCATAGTAGTCATTGTTAACAGCAGAAAATTTCTACCAAATAGCTTTCTGTTTGAAAGAGCATGTCCAAACCTTATGTATATCCTGCCCAAAATAATTGACAGCAATGCTGCCAGCAACAGATTAATCACAAAAGACGTTATTGGTATTTGCACGCTTCTGGTTGCTAAAAACTCCTGAAATGTCTGAAACTTATTCATATTAACCTCGCTTTCTTAAAAAAGTTCATTTATATAAAAAATTGGGCAATTTTGGTTCATCAATACCCACGCAGGATTATAAAACAAGTCTTAATAAAAATCAAGCAGCGGGATGTTCTGTGAAAACAATCAAGCCAATATTCCTGCAATAATACCCTTTATCCTTGGCATAATTATCTTAAAATTTTTCCTTTTTATGGCAGACAATATATGTATTACATTCTCTATCCAAAAATACCATGAGAAGCTGATTATCTGTGGAATAGTTGCATTTTTTTTCATAAAGGTAATCCTGTTTCTGGATTTAAGAAACGCTCCAAAGGGATTTTCAGAGCCTCCGCTTGTTCTTGCTACTTTATGCCACAGTTTTGCTCTTGGCGCAACTATGCATTTAAATTCAGCTTTTATCGCTTTTGTACAGTAGTCTATGTCTTCCTGATAGTAAAAATAACTTTCATCCATTAATCCAATCTTGCTAATAACATTTCTATGTATAAGTAATGCGCAACCACTTATGAAGTCGGAATCACATATCTCATTATATTGTCCATAATCTTGCCTCATTCCTCCGATATGTGATGTCACCCCCGTTTTCCAGTCCATTTTGCCTTTTGCAAACCACAATGTGTTTTTCTTATCATAATAATACATTTTAGGACCTACAATGCCTATTGTTAAATTAATTTTCATAGGTTTTATTAACTCGCTTAACATATCAGTTGCAACTTTGGTATCGTTATTCAGGAGCAAAACACTATCAAAACCCGCCTTCATAGCATGCATTATAGCTATATTGTTAGCCTCAGCAAATCCCAGGTTAGCTTTATTCTTCAATAGAATTACCCATGGATAATTTTCCTTAAAATAATCCTGAGAACCATCTGTAGAAGCATTATCAACAATACAGACCTTATAATTATCGTATGTTTGTGCTTTTATAGATTCAAGACATTCAATAGTATCTTCTTTGCCATTATGATTCAGAATTATAATTAAAACACTTGGCTCTTTAGAGTTAGAATTTTCCATGAGTATATTTCTCTTTATTATAATTTTATTCTCAAGGCTGCTATCTATGATTTTCTGCATGACAAAATTATCAAGCTGTAGCTCATTTCTCACTCCTTCTTTCATAAGCTTCTTATATACAAAAACGAATTTTTCGAAGATCACTTCTTCCACCAAATTTTCTTTAACAAATTTTCTTGCATTTTCCCTAATAACCTCTATTCTATGTTTGTCCTCTAGAAGCTTCATTATCTCAGAGGCAATTGCTTCCGGAGTATTTTCTTTTACAATGATTCCTGTTTTGCCATTCTGAATAAGTTCTTCAGCGCCCTTACAGCGCGTAGAAACAACTACTGGGCCCATTATCATCGCTTCTCCAACAACATGAGGACATGATTCAAGCCTGCTTCCTAATATTTTTATTTGAGCATACTTAAGATATTGTGCAACCTCATGGTGTTTCACATGCCCCATAAATTCAACATTTTCTTCAATCCCAAGTTCCCTGCAGCGTTTTTTTAGAGAATGAAGCAGAGGCCCTTCCCCAAGGAATTTATGTTTTATATCAATCCCCTTCTTTCTTAGGATGCCGATTGCTTCCAAAACAATATCTGCTCCACCTATAGGATACAGGTCTTTTACTGTTATTGTATAATTCTCTTTTCCACAATATGCCTCTGAAAGAAAGGAATTCTTATCTACCTCTGTCCATATTACGCCATCAATTCTAAGCCCTTTCCTAGTTAATTCCTCTTTAAGACAATAACTGTTAGCAATTGTGGTGTATCGTCTATTTATCATTCTTTGCAGGTCAAGGAATTTGGCTGGAATATAATCCCACCCATCTCTTCCTACAAATACCTGTATTACTTTTTTCTTTCTCAATCTATGCCATGCAAGTATCAAAGCTGTATTCCACAAACTCCAACCATGTATCTCTATTATGTCACGGTCTCTTGCAAACTTTAAGATTTCCCTGTACAGCACAATAATATCCAAAACTTTGTACAAAAATCCTAACTTGTTTCTTCTAAAGAAAGGAGTTATTCTCTTTATATTTGGATGCCTGTACATCTGAGGTATTTCTTCTGTTGACATCTTCGGAGAGAACCCAATCATCTTTACATCAATGCCCTTCTCTAATAGCCACTTAAACTTGGTCCAGTTAGAGATAGCCATTCCTACATCATCTGGAACCAATACAGGAGAGATAATACCTATTTTGAACAAGGGGTTTACTTTTGACATTAGGATTTTGTTATTTGGCATTTAACTTACCATATTCTGTATACAGCTTTTCTACTATCTTTGGCCAGTCATAATTACGTGCATTTTCAATCCCATTCTTGCTAAATTGCTCTCTTTTTCTGCTGTTTGAGAGAAGCTCAATTACTGCTTCTGAAAATGCCTTTGTATCTTTGGTTTTTACAAGAATACCAGTTTCGTTGTCTATAACAACTTCAGGTATGCTTGCAGTATTAAATCCAACACATGGCAGGCCGCTTGCCTGCGCTTCCATAAACGGCATTCCAAACCCTTCATATATAGATGCGCATGTAAATAAATCCGCAGATTTATAATACAATATAACGTCTTCTACAGGGAGATGCCCAAGCAGATAGACATTTCCGATCTCCCCGGCTCTCTGTTTGATCAATTCTGAATAATCGTCATTATCAAACTTGCCAATAATATAGAGATGCGCTTTGGGGATTTTCCCTAAAACCAATTCAAAGACATTTAACAGCAGATCTACGCCTTTATGTTTTACTATTCTTCCAACATAAAGTAATGCCGGATGACGCAAATTTAGCTTTCTTTTTTTTCCCCTAAATACCTGAAAATCTATACCTGGTGTAATAACCGTACTATTTATGGAGAATTTTGACAGAAGATAGTTCCTAGTGAAGTCTGAATTTGTGATAACTTTATCTGCTTCAGATACATTCTTTATCATTCTTTTGTTTTCTAGAATTCTACGTTCTCTCCCGTAGCCTACATACATATTGGGATCTGTGACATTGTGGTAATAATAAACAACTTTATATCCAAAATTTTTCCTATTCTTTAGGACAAAGTCATCCAGAGGAGGATAATGGATATTTACAATATCGGGTCTTATAATTTCCAGAGCCCTCTTGAAGAATATATTTGCGATCGGCTTCATAACCGGCTTAGTAAACAAGTAGTTGCGACCTCTTGAGATATTTATTGGAGTAACTACAGGTATTCTAATATTCAAATGTTTATGAGAACAAGACAGCGTAAGAATACTGACATTCACATCATCATATTTATATAACTGATTTGCGTGTGCGACAACTACTTCAGAAATTCCCGAACCTTCGGCAAGAGCCGTAAAAGCAATAGCAACATTCATAACCCAATTATGCTCTTCCACCAGTTCTCATTCTTAATGTACCATGATATGGTTTGTTTTAATCCATCTTTAAAATCATAAACAGGTTTCCAGCCTAATGCTTTCTTAATCTTATCTGCATTAATAGCATAACGCCGATCATGGCCTAGCCTGTCTTTTACAAATTTTATTAATGTCTCTGTCTTTCCCAATCTTTTTAAAACAAACTTGGCTATATCTATATTAGTTCTTTCATTGTTGGCGCCTATGTTATAAATCTCTCCTATTTCTCCTCTCTGCAATACTAAATCAATAGCGCTACAGTGATCTTTTACATGGATCCAGTCCCTTACATTTGTTCCATCCCCATAAATAGGCATTGCCTTAGACTGGAGAGCGTTGATGATTATTAGTGGAATAAATTTCTCAGGGAATTGGTATGGACCGTAATTATTTGAACATCGTGTAATTATAACAGGCAATTGATAGGTATGAAAATAAGCTCCGACAAGCATGTCAGCTGACGCTTTGCTTGCGGCGTAAGGACTGTTTGGCGCAAGTGGAGTTTCTTCCCTAAAATAGCCTTCATCAGGAAGATCTCCATATACCTCATCCGTTGAGATCTGTATGAAACGCTTAATGCCAGCCTGTTTTGCAATATCAAGAAGAGTCTGCACTCCAAGTATATTTGTTCTCATAAACTCAGATGAATCCCTGATACTTCTGTCCACATGTGATTCAGCGGCAAAATTGATAATTATATCAATCCTATTTTCTGCAATAGTTTGCTTAACTAATTCTGCATCTAAAATATCACCCTTAACAAATGCATACCTATCCTTATATTTTTTGTGGATATCCAAAAGATTTTCTAAATTTCCTGCGTATGTCAACTTATCTAGGTTTACAATGTTTATAAAGCTATGCTTCTCTAACTCATATCGTATAAAATTAGACCCTATAAAACCACATCCGCCGGTAACCAACAGATTCATTTTTCGCTCCGCTCAAATGAATAATTTTAAATTTTTAATTTTGAGTTCTTAATTAAGACAAAAGATTCTTGGCTTTTCGTTTTGAGTTTTCCTCTGATGTTTTTACAATAGAAGTTAAAAGGCGTAATATTTCATTAGATTCATCTATAAGAAGTTGAATGCGTTCTCTAGATACTAATTTTGAATCTCGAAGTAGTCTCAACCAATAATTGCTTTCCCTAGCTTCCTTTGAAGCAATTGACATTTTAAAAATAAAGTCTTTTTTACTTTGTGCTGCCGATGCTTCCTCAACATTTGCACCAATACTTGTTCCTGAGCGAATTATTTGTTTTGATAAAACAAATTCCTGCTTTTTTTGTAGAAAGGAATATAACTTTACAATTCGCAGTGCAAAATTATAACTTTTATCTTTAATTATATTTTTAGACATAATTTAAAATTAACAA
>JAHJDO010000085.1 GCA_018812485.1 bacterium
ATTCCTGCTCTGCCCTGCCATGATACTGATACGTCTAAACTTGTTCCTCTTATATATGAACTATCTTCAGGCGAGGTTATATTGACTAATATTAGCGGCTTTTTAGGTCTTAATCCGAAGTTTAATGTGTATGTTCTTCCTCTTCTTACATATATCCATCTGGAACTTGAGTAATATCCATTTGCTTCGGCTTTTACTCTATATATCCTTCCCCAGAACCATACCTTAATACTTCTTATTACATAATTACCACTTGCATTTGTTGTAGCTCTGTAACTGCCTGCCTGGACTGCTGTCCCAGATATGGCTTGATTTGTTACCGAATCTGTTATCCTGCCCTGAATCGTTGCCGTTTTGGGCGAAAGCGGTTTGGGGTTTTTGGACCACGGCCAGCTATATGCCGGAGTTATGCTGGTTAGAATCATTGAAAATATTAGCAAAAATATGGAAAGTTTTTTCATATTAATTTATCTCCTTAAGAATTTAATCTATGCTCTTCATTACCTCTACACAACGGGTGCATAATTGCGGATGCTGTTTGTCTTTTCCAACTGATTCCTTCCAGTTCCAGCATCTAACACATTTCTCTCCAGAAGCATGTTCCACAACTATCCTCAAATCTTTTTTAGAATCCGTCTTTGAAAATTGCGTAATACTAACTTTTGACACAATAAAAATCAAGGGCAAAGTTTCCCCAAAGTTCTCCAAAAACTCTGCTGTCTCTTTTGTGCAATATATAGTCACTTCCGCTTCAAGAGAGTTGCCAATAAGTTTTTTCTCCCGCGCTTCTTCAATTATCTTAAGAACCTTCTCACGAATACTCAATATTTTCTGCCACTTCTGGTGTAAAGAATTATCTATTTTACCTTGATTGGGGAACTCTGCCAGGAACACACTATCCTTTTTCTCTGGAATATGTTCCCATATCTCTTCAGATGTAAAGGTTAAAACGGGACACATTAATCTTGCCATGTTTTCAATAATCTCATAAAGCACTGTTTGCGAACTCCTCCTCTCGGAAGAGTCCCCTTTAGCGGTGTATAATCTATCTTTTAACACATCCAGATAAAAAGAACTTAACTCATTTGTGCAAAAATTGTTTAACAAGACATAAACTTTGTTGAATGCAAAATTTTCGTATGCATCTCCAACATTCTTTATAAGCTCCTGCAGTTTGGAATACATCCATTTATCTATTTCCGTTAACTTATTGTGAGCAATTCCATCCTTATCCGGATTAAAGTCAGATATATTCCCGAGAATAAAGCGAACAGTATTTCTTATCCTTCTGTATACATCAACTATTTGCCTTAGAATATCATCGGAAATTCTAATATCATCCTTATAATCTGAAGAACATACCCAGAGTCTTAGTATATCAGCTCCATATTTTTCTGTTACATCCTGGGGATCAATCACATTACCAATGGATTTTGACATCTTTTTGCCTTCACCATCCATTACAAAGCCATGAGTTAACACACTCCTGTAGCTTGATTTATTATTTAATCCCATTGATGCGAGCAGAGAGGTTTGAAACCACCCTCTATGCTGATCGCTTCCTTCTAAATACAGATCTGCCGGCCATGATAGATTCTTCCTTTTCTTAAGTACAGCCTCATGACTCACACCTGAATCGAACCACACATCAATAATATCTTTTTCTTTCTCAAAACTTGTTTTGCCACACTTTGGACAGGCAAAATTTTCCGGGACAATTTTTTCTATATCAACTTCAAACCATGCATCAGATCCCTTTACAGAAACAAGTTTAGCTACATTCTCAATAATAGTCTGATTGAGTATCGTATGCTTGCAATTTGTGCAATACAAAGCTGGTATTGCTACTCCCCAGTACCTCTGTCTGGACAAACACCAATCAGGTCTCGTCATAAGCATAGCATCTATTCTATTCATAGTGCGGGGCGGAATCCATTTTACCTTCTTTACAGCAGCAAGCGCCCTGCTGCGCAGGTTATGCTTATCCACACTCATAAACCACTGAGGTGTTGCCCTGAAAATAACAGGCTCCTTGCATCTCCAGCAATGTGGATAGGAATGCTGAACCTTATCTTCATGCAGCAATAAACTCTTAGACGACAGTTTATCTACTATTTTTGCATTCGCCTCAAATACATTTCGTCCTTTAAGATCTGAACCTGCTTCCTCGGTAAATTCCCCTTTATTATTTACAGGAGAAAGTATTGGCAGATTAAATTTTATTCCTGTCAGATAATCGTCTGCTCCATGTCCCGGCGCAGTGTGAACACAACCTGTCCCCTCATTCAGTTCAACATAATCAGCAAACACTACTTTCCCAATCCTATCCAAAAAAGGATGCCTATATTCCATGCTCCCTAAATCTTCACCCTTTACGACCTTTAGAATCTCGTATTTATTCCCAAAACATGTATCTGCAACAGCAGAAACCCTGCTTTCTGCCATGATTAATACCTGTTCTATGCCGCCAATCCTTGTTTTGACAAATGCATACTTAAATCCAGGATGAACAGCAACAGCAACATTTGCAGGGATTGTCCATGGTGTAGTTGTCCAGATAAGAATGTATGTCGCAGATTTATTTTCAATAGGAAACTTTACCCATATAGAGGGAGAGGTTTTGTCTTTGTATTCCACCTCTGCTTCAGCCAGCGCTGTTTCACATTTTATACACCAGTAAACCGGCTTCCTCCCTTTATATACGTAGCCCTCCTTTGCCAATCTCCCAAAAGCTCTTATGATTTCCGCTTCATAGTTGAAATCCATTGTAAGATAAGGATTGTCCCATTCTCCGAATACACCTAATCTCTTGAATTCCTTTTTCTGTCTCTCTATATACTTATCTGCGTAGGCTCTGGCTTTCTTGCGAAATTTCACATGGCCAATCTGATGTCTCGTAACTCCTAATTCTTTTAAAAGCTGATATTCTATCGGCAGGCCATGACAGTCCCATCCAGGCACATAAGGAGCATCAAACCCCTTCATTGTTTTATACTTTATCACCATATCCTTCATAATCTTGTTGAATGCCTGCCCCACATGAATATCTCCATTTGCGTAGGGAGGCCCGTCATGCAGAATATAAGAAGGATGTCCTTTATATTTATCCCGTATCTTCTGATAAATATTCTGCTCTTCAAGATTCCTTAAAATCTCCGGCTCTTTCTGTGAGAGATTTGCCTTCATCTTAAAACTTGTTTTTGGGAGATTTAATGTGTCTTTGTATTCCATTATTTTTTTAACATCTCCTATTTTAACCTCATGCCAAACTCAATAAGTGTCCGTACCACAAAAGACCTGATAAACATAATTCCTATTAAAGCCACTATCGGCGAAAGATCAAAACCACCCATTGCCGGCAGTATCTTCCGTATAGGCATCAGGATAGGCTCAGTTACTCTGTATAAAAACTGTACTATTGAATTGTAGGGATCTGGATTTACCCAGGATATAAGTGCCCTTATGATTATAATCCAGGTAAGTATCGTTAATATCGCACCAACAATCTGCGCTATTGCTATTATGAAATTAGCAAAAACAAACATTCCTACTCCTTTGACAATTCCTTTGCTCTATTGAGAGCTGCCTTTACAGCTTCACGAAACATTTCCTCAATTTTGTATTCATCCATAACCTTTAGGGCTGCTTCTGTTGTGCCTGCTTTGGATGTTACTTTTTCTCTCAATGCCCTTGCCGAAATATTACTATTCATTGCTAAAGAGATAGCTCCTGAAACTGTTTGATAAACCAGTTTTCTAGAATCCTCTTCTTTAAGACCCTCTTTCTTCCCTGTATCAATAAGGATCTCCATAATTTTAAATAAATATCCCGGACCGCTCCCGCTTATAGCTGTAATAATATTCATCTTATTTTCATCAATAGTCAAAGTTATACCAAGCGCTTTAAACAGAGACTCAACAAACTGTTTATCTTCATTGCGACAGTCACTACTAAAACAACACGCTGAAGCTCCCTCTTTTACACTAATGCAAAGATTTGGCATAACTCTGGCAACTTTAGTATTTTGCCCTAATACTCTCTTAATATAATTTGTTGTAATACCTGCAGCAATGGAAATAACAAGGTTTCTCTCAGAAACTGCGCATCTTATTTCCATAAGAACATCCTCCATATCCTGAGGTTTTACTGCCAGAAGGATGCTTTCGGCATTTTTCACGCCCTTTTCAATTGTATCAACGACCTCTATTTTTGAGTCTAAAAAAGGCTGCAGCCTGCTTTTATCCACATCATAAACAGAAATATCATTTTCTTTAAGAACTTGTGGAATAATCCCTTTCAATATAGCTCCGCCCATATTTCCAACACCAATAATAAAAAGTTTTTTCATTGAGTTTCCTGTAAGTAAATAATAAGACTAAAAAACCATCGCTGTATTATATAGAGAGCCTAAAAAATTTCAATAAGGAAATCACCTGGAGTGGAGAGTATTACGCCAGATATATGTCTCTGGTAGTATCTATTGAGGCCAAGTCCTTACGCTGCAAATCATCCGGTGAGTTTGCAAATAATGGGCTGATTTCTATCTTGATTTTTGATATTCCATTTTTGTCAAACGGAATATCGATCCCTGCTTCCATGAGCCAGCGCGCACATCTGTTTATATAAAGCTGTTTCCCGCTTTCAACAGAATCCGAACCTCTTAAATTTTTTATTGGAGAGAATTCATCCTCGCGCATAACTTCCATGTTTGCGACATTTTCAGCAAACTTTAATGCATCAAAGATAAATGTTTCAAATTTTATTCCGTTCTTATCCTTTGGCTTAATATACTCGCCGCTATTATTCACATAAGGGATATTCTTTTCTGCTATATGATACGGAAGTCCTATCCCTTTCTCAGTAAGAGACTTTACAAACTCTGTATTTAATATATGAATTGCTATGCTTCCTGCATTAAATTTAAAAGAGCCGTCTTTATCTTTATCGCTCATATGCACTTGGGGTAAATCGCTATATTCAATAACCGCATATTTCTTATCCATTACTACAACTGCTCCGACTTTTTCCGAAGGAGCAATTTTGGGCGTTACCTTATTTGACATCTGAGCATCTGCTTTTACATGATAACCTATAAAAACAGGGTCCAGGACATTGACAATAAGATTGTCTATCTGAAAGTAACTTATATATTCAATACCAGTTTCCAGCATTTCATCAATAGCTCCACTCTCCCTGAGAGCAAGCAAGGCTCCTCCATGTCCATTTGGACTCTTAAAAACTTCATACTTTGAACTCATAAGGAACCTGCCATCTTTATCTATTGCAGGAAGCATTCTTTGAGAAAAAAATCGCACCTGATCTTTATGCATACCAAAATATTTATTGTCTTCAAAAAATTCTATTGTTTGCTCATGAAGCAGCTTGCTCGTCATAATATACCACATGAGTTGAACATTATATTTCTGCTGTGCTTTAAGTATCTTCTCTGCATGAAATTGAAATATGCTGTTAGCGGATATTGGACCAATAGGATACGCACCTTTTGGCCCTTCAAAACCAAGCCTTGTACCCTGCCCTCCTGCAACAACAAAGCAAGCTGCTTTACCATCCCTTATACACTGCTCGCCTATCTCTCTTGCCTCTCTCTGATGCAGTATCTCACGTTCAGTTCTTGGAATTTTAATAATTTCAGGGCTTTTAATATCATCAAATGATATAGAGATTTCCTTTCTTTCCATGTATTGGTTAACTAATTTCTCCATGAGCTCAAAATCAATACTCTCAATGTCCTGAAGAAGCCATTTGCGTTGAGTATCATCTAACTGATTCCACCATTTAAGAACATGTTCCTGATTATAATCTTGCAACTTGTTTCTAATTTTACCTATATTCATTCAATTCTCTTTTATCTCTACACAACAAATATTGACATAACTGATTCTGTATGCTAGATTTTAGCATAACGCTAGATTATTCTAGCATACAAAAAAATAAGGAGCAATTATGAAAAAGTTTTCGCTGGTTATGTCTGTAGCTTTGTTGCTTTCATTGTACTTAGGAGGATGTTCAACATTTAAGAAGTTCACAAGTGATAAAGAGTATGAAGACAACATAAAACAAGCTCAGATGGCTGCAATTAAAGGAGAAAACATTCCTTTGGAAAAGCCTGTAAAGGATACAATATTTGTAGAACCTAGTGCAAAGGAAAAAGTAATATTTTCTGACATCCTTTTTGATTATGACAGCTATCGTCTAGGAAAAGACGCAATATCCACGTTGGAGAAAGTTGCTACATGGTTAAAAAAACATAGAAATATACGTCTAATGATTGAAGGACATTGCGATGAGCGGGGTTCCAGAAAGTATAACCTCATACTCGGCGAGCAGAGAGCCTTGAGCGTGCGCAGATATCTAACAGGATTAGGTATCTCTCCGTCAAGATTATACACAATAACCTATGGAGAAGACAAACCTGTTGATACTGGACATGATGAAAAGGCCTGGGCAAAAAACAGGAGATCACATCTTCTAATTTCGCAGTAATAATCTTACTCCTTTTATGAAAAAAGTTAGATTATCCAACAAAATCCTGCTGTTCACTGTTCACTGTTTACTGGTTGCTGTTTTTCTATCAGGCTGTCTGATAACTAAGATAGCTACAAAAGAAGATGTTGGCACAATACAGGAAGGCCAGGTTGGACTGAGTGAGCAGATTCTCTTATTAAAGGATGAGACAAGTAAGATAGGGGGTTCTCTGTCAGAAAAAGATAAACAACTTCGCGATCTTAAGGAACAAGTTGAGCTGTTTTGCACTCAATTTAGAGACCAATTAAATAATAATAGCATTGATACAAACAAAAATATTACATCTCTAAGTAATAACATTATCTCTATTCAAAAACAGATAGACCAGCTAAAGACTGCATATAATAACCTATTGAACATACAAAAGAAGGATAAGCAAAACTTTAACAAGAAGATTGAAATAGTGCTTGACGAACTTTTAGGGGAAATCGGAAAGATAAAAAAACAAATAAATATTTTAGCGCCTGATGATGCTAAATTAAGCACTGAAAAATTAGAAGATGGAAAATATTACATTGTTCAGAAAGGGGATACTCTAATTGAAATTGCTGTTCGTTTTGGGGTTCCTTCCAGAACAATTATTCAGGCAAACAACATTGAAGACCCTGACTTTTTATCTATTGGGCAAAAGCTGATTATTCCCAGATATAGCGAATAAGGCAAACTTTAACTAAACAGGAGGTAAATAAAATGTTTTTTTCAGGAATCAGTGACGAAGCAGGCAAACCCATAGAGACACAGATAAAGGCGCATAAAGAACTTGGATGGAAATATCTGGAGATTAGGAATGTTGATGGAGAAAATCTAACGCTTATGCATGATTCTAAGTTTGACGAAGTATATGGAAAAGTCAATGATGCCCAGATGAAGGTATCATGTTTCGCAGGCTGTATAGCCAATTGGTCAAGACCTATAACCGGTGATTTCCAACTGGATATAGATGAGTTAAAAAAGGCTATTCCTCGCATGAAAAAATTTGGGACAAAGTTTATCCGCATTATGAGCTGGCCAAATGACAACGACAAACCTATAAAAGAGATTGAGTGGGAAAAGAAGGCTATTGAAAGATTAAGAGAACTTTCAAAGATAGCAGAAGATGGTGAAATTATAATGGTGCATGAAAATTGCAGTGGATGGGCAGGGGAAAGTCCGGAAAACTCTCTAAAAATGCTTTCAGAAATCAATTCTCCAGCCTTGAAACTTGTTTTCGATACAGGAAATACTGTTTTTCATGGTCAGGACGCTATGTCTTTCTATTCAAAAGTGAAGAAACATATTACTTATGTGCATATAAAAGATGCAATTATGCTTCCTGACGGAAAAGCTCAAACTACCTACTGTGGAGAAGGACATGCCTATGTTTCAGAAATTCTTCAGGATTTGAAAAATGCAGGATATGAAGGCGGCATTTCTATTGAGCCTCACCTTGCAGCAGCAGTTCATTTAGGTAAAGAAGCTACTAGTGAGGAAGCATACAAAATCTATATGACATACGGCAGGAAGCTTATAGAGATAGTGAATAATCTAATAAATGATTAAGAATCCGGAACAATACCTGATAGAAAGTGAGCGGGAAAGGGCGGAATATTTGCAGGGGCTCACCTACGAAGAGAGTGCGTTTATCACTGAACAGATGCTTTCCTCAAAACTCCTTAGACAGCTTAAGTTCAGCGATGATGATCGTCCGTATGCGTTAGCTATGCAGATTAAGAGAAAACCAGTTAAGGGAAGACGGGTGAAGCAGTGAATAGACTTGATGAGTTTTGCAAAGTATTGATTGATTTTTTAGAAGACTCAAATGCCCCTTACCTTGTCATAGGTGGAGTTGCAGTCAGTCTTATTGGTGAACCGAGAATGACGCAGGATATTGATTTAATTATTTCTATCCGAAAGCAGGATGTGCGCCATTTTCTGGAAGCTGCCGATGCAAATGGGTTTGAACTAAACATTAAAGAGAAAATGCAGAGAATAAAACAGACAGGTACCTTCAGACTGAATCGAGGTTCTTTTCATGCAGATGTAATCATTGCCAGTATACCTCTTGAGGATAGTGCTTTTGAACGAGCTCAAAGACTTACGTTCGTGAACAGAATGGCCTTTTTCCCGTCTCCTGAGGACTTAATTCTATTCAAGATAATTGTTGGCCGTGATAAGGATATGTTAGATGCTAAATCGGTTGTTATTCGTCACAGACCCAAGCTTGATATAGACTATCTGAAGAAATGGACTCAAGCCATCTCTGACGAGGCAGAAGATATGAACATCTGGAATAGACTGATTAAAGTGCTTGAGGAATAAGAGTACAGAAAACAAGATACAACTAAAATCTACCAAGTACCTCCACTGCCTTCTCTAACTGAGGGTCAAGTAATTCAATCTGTTCCTTTATTGATTTTTCGTACCATGATTCAGGAATTTTGATTTCTATATCAGGCTGGATGCCTTTACCATCGATTAAGCTGCCATCAGGAATATAATATCTGGCAATAGTCAGACAAAGAGCTGTTTTATCAGGCAAATGGAAAATGCCTTGTACTGATCCCTTTCCAAAACTGGTTGTTCCTATTATAGTTGCGCGCTTATTACACTGCAAGGCGCCAGCAACAATCTCCGCTGCGCTGGCACTGCCTTTATTTATCAGCACAACTAACGGCAAGAGTATATCTTCTTTGCTCTTTGTTGCTCTATATGTCTTAGTCTGCTCTTTGCTCCGTCTCTTTGTCTTAACTATTAATCCGTTAGATAAGAAACAATCTGAAATCTCTACTGCCTGGTCAATAAATCCACCCGGGTTATTTCTTAAATCTAAAATAAGAGACTTTGTCTTTTTTTTATCCAAACTATTTATGGCATCTTTAAAACTCTTTAATGTTCCGTTTCCAAAATCTACAATTCTAATATATCCGATACTATTGTTTATTAATTTATAATAAACTGATCTAAGTTCTATAATTTTTCTAATAATTTCAAAATGCAAAAGTTTCTGATATTTCTCGCGTTCTATATACAATGAAACTTTTGTCCCTTCTTCCCCTCTAAGCTCTTTCACTACTTCTGACAACGACCATCCAACACAGCTTATTCCGTCTATTTTCACAACAACATCCCCGGGCTTTATTCCAGCTTTATCTGCAGGAGTACCTTCTATAGGTGAAATAACTATAACCTTATTATCCCTTATTCCTATAACTATGCCCAGTCCCCCATATTCCCCTTTTTCAAATATCTTAACTTCGCCATACGCTTCCTGTGGTATAAACTGGCTGTACGGATCCCCAAGACTCTTAACCATACTATCAACAGCACTATATATAAGGTCTCTGGGCTCTGTCTTATCTATATAGCGAGTCTGGATAATATCAAAAGTTTTTAAGAAAATTTTTGTTTTCTTATGCCTTGGACTTGCAAAATTTATCCACAGGTTTCGACCTCCATAAATCAATAGAACAACAATTAGAAGATACGTCAGTTTTTGAAGATTATGAAACCTGTTTTCTCCAGCCAATTCTATTCCCTCCCTAAGATAGTCAAAACAAATAAGCCTCCTGTCCCCAAAGCATTCGGGGTGCAGGAGGCTTAAAAAACATATGCTGCTATTCTATAACAGCTAAGATGTCTTCCTCTTTCATTATCAGATGCTCTTCCCCGTCAATTTGTACTTCTGTGCCTGCGTATGATGCAAAAATAACTTTGTCGCCTTTTTTAACACTCATTGATTGTTTCTTCCCATCTTCCAACACTTTTCCACTGCCAACAGCTATAATCTTACCCTTTTGCGGTTTTTCCTTAGCTGTATCGGGAAGAATTATACCTCCCTTTGTCTTATCCTCAGCTTCTAATCTCTTTATAATAACTCTGTCTTCTAAAGGTACTAATTTCATATCTTGTCTCCTCGTAAATTTATAGGGGCACGGCAAACCATGCCCCTATACTAATCAGTTCTTATTTTAATACATCCCTCCGCCCATTCCGCCGCCGCCAGGCATTGGAGGCATCTTTTCCTTTTCAGGAACGTCTGTTACAAGCGCTTCTGTTGTAAGCAGTAATCCTGCAATGCTTGCTGCATTCTGAAGAGCGGTCCTTGTTACTTTTGTCGGATCCACAATACCTGCTGCAAACATGTCCTCATATTTACCATCCTGCACATTAAATCCAACATTTTTCTCTTTTTTAAGAAGCTCCTGAACAACAATGGCTCCTTCAACTCCAGCATTATTCACAAGCTGTCTTACTGGCTCTTCAAGAGCACGCTTGATAATGTTAAGCCCAATAGCTTCGTCTCCCTTCAGTGCCATTTTCCCGAGATCAGATATGCATCTAAGCAAGGCAACTCCGCCGCCTGCAACTACGCCCTCTTCAACAGCGGCCCTGGTTGCATGAAGCGCATCTTCAACTCTTGCCTTCTTTTCCTTCATCTCTGTCTCTGTTGCAGCTCCAACATTAATAACTGCAACTCCGCCGGCAAGCTTTGCCAGTCTTTCCTGTAGCTTTTCCTTATCATAATCTGATGTTGTATCATCTATTTGCGTACGAATCTGAGATATTCTGCCGTCTATATCTTTTCTATTTCCTGCTCCTTCAATAATAGTTGTATTTTCCTTATCTATTGTAACGCGCTTTGCTCTTCCCAAATCGTTAAGAGTGATATTCTCTAATTTGATTCCGAGATCCTCAGAGATTGCTTTTCCTCCTGTAAGAGTAGCAATATCTTCAAGCATTGCCTTTCTTCTATCTCCAAAACCCGGAGCCTTGACACATGCGCATTTTAGAGTGCCTCTAATCTTATTCACAACCATTGTTGCCAGAGCTTCTCCTTCAACTTCTTCAGCAAGAATTAAGAATGGAGTACCTGATTGCGCTACTTTTTCCAATAACGGAAGCAAATCCTTCATACTGGAAATTTTCTTTTCATGAATAAGGATGTATGGATTCTCAAGAACCACTTCCATTCTTTCTGCGTCAGTTACAAAATAGGGAGACAAATAACCTCTGTCAAAC
The DNA here is from genome assembly GCA_018812485.1 of bacterium. NCBI lineage: Bacteria > bacterium. The sequence continues at coordinate 11,545 of JAHJDO010000085.1, forward strand.
TGCATACCTTCTACGATATCCAGAGTTGTATCCATTCCCTTTGCTTCCTCAACTGTGATAACTCCATCCTTGCCAACCTTATCCATAGCGTCTGCTATTATGTTTCCAATTGTTGGATCATTGTTTGCAGAGATTGTGGCAACCTGAGAGATTTCTTTTTTGTCTTTGACCGGCTTGCTCAAGCCCTTAAGACTTTTCACAACATTATCTACTGCCTTTTCAATTCCTCTTTTAAGCGCCATTGGATTTGCACCCGCTGTAACATTCCTGAGCCCCTCTCTATATATTGATTCCGCAAGTACTGTAGCTGTTGTGGTTCCGTCACCTGCTACGTCAGAAGTCTTTGACGCAACTTCCTTTACCATCTGAGCGCCCATATTCTCATATGGCTCTTCCAATTCAATTTCCTTTGCAACTGTAACACCGTCCTTTGTAATTGTTGGAGATCCGAATTTCTTGTCCAATACAACGTTTCTGCCCTTTGGCCCAAGTGTTACCTTTACAGCCCTACTAAGCTGCTCAACACCGCTTAAAATTGCCTTTCTTGCTTCTTCGCCAAACTTTAACTGTTTTGCCATCTTGTATTACTCCTTTCTTTATGTTTTTATCTTTAGTTCTTAAAAATTCCCATTACATCTTCCTGCTTCATAATTATATATTCTTCGCCATCAATCTTTATATCCGTACCTGCATACTTACCAATAAGTAGCTTGTCCCCCTTTTTAACCTCAAGAGAAACTAGTTTTCCTTCATCTGTCCTTCTCCCCTCTCCTACAGCAATAACCTCTGCTTTTTGAGACTTTTCCTTAGCCGTATCAGGAACTATTATGCTTCCTATCTTGTCCTCCTCTTCTAATCTCTTAACTAATATCCTATCAGCTAGTGGTTTTACCGTCATATTTCCTCACCCCCCTCTTCTAACTTATTATAAATTTCATCAAATTTTTAGCACTCTTTCGTCTGGAGTGCTAAAAATAGCAATTTTATCCAACCATGTCAATAGGAAAATAGAAAAAAGTGAAAAAAATATTAAAACCAGTCCACATTCTCTAAATATTTTATATCATAAATAACATCTTCTATACTCATTGCTTCTACTGTAATTATAGGATTCAGATTCTTCTCTTTTAATCTGTGAAATAGTTGTTGAAAATTTATGTTGCCCTTTCCAAATGCAAGATGAGAATCTTTATCACCATTATTGTCTGAGAGATGAACTTCAAATATTCTGTCTGTGCATATGTCAAAATAATCAAGAACAGGTTTGTCTCCAAATACATTAAAATGCGCAACGTCAAAACACATACCAAAGTTCTCTGAACCAATTTCGTTAAGAAGTCGGACAACTATTTCAGGAGAACTTTCCAGGCAATTTTCAATTGCTATCTTAATTTCTTTTTCTTCTGCAATAGTTTTTATCTCTTTCCACAAATCCAATGATGTCTCAAACCAGATATCTTTAATTGATTCATGAAAAACTGGTGAATATCCAGTATGCAGCACCAGATTCTTTATGTCCATTTTACTGCAAAACTGAATAGACTGAACAAATCTTTCCCTTACTAGACTTCTTACTTTTGGATCCTCGCTTCCCGGATTTAAGTCAATATATGGACCATGACAACTGGTTCTTATATCTTCTTCTAAACAAAAGTTCTTAACCTTTCTCATTTCCTCAAGAGGTAAACAGTCCAGCTCAGCAGGATTCATACATATTTCAAGATTAATGTGATAAGCCGCTATATCCTTCAGGTGTTTAAGAATCATATCAAACGGCGCATGAAAATAAATATCAAACTTCATCGTTCCGTTTATCAATCATTCTTGAACAAAAGGGAGCACGATACGAATATGCTTCCATTTTCAATAGTTAATCTCATTTGCCGTTTTTAAACCGTGTATCGTTTCTGGTACAGTTTGGACATGGTCTTATAGTTCCATTTTTCCTTGAAATAGGCTTTGCTCATCGGATTTTTCTTCTTCAGGAATATAGCTGCTCCGAACTCGCTCATTGAATAGGGGTCATCCATGGCCATCATTTCCTCCCATAAAGACTCCTGCATTTCATCATAGATGTTTTGATGGGATTTTTCCCTCACAAGATTTTTCATCTCCCACGGATCCTTCTCGAGGTCATATAATTCATCATAATCAAACCCGTTAAAAACAAGTTTGTAATTATCTTTTAACAATATCCTCTGTACATAAACAAAGATATTGCCGTGGTTTTCTACCATCAGGGTATCTCTTACCTTCTCCCTCTCACCCTTGAGGACAGGCAGTAAGGACTTTCCATGACACGGGTCTGTTCCCTCAGCATCCGCTATATCGAGGAACGTGGGACCCAGGTCCAGAAGACTTGTTAACCCCTCGCAGATACGGCCGGGGTTTTTTATACCGGACGGCCATCTCATGATCAACGGAACGCGTATACACTCCTCAAAGGAAAATATCCCTTTAAAGAACATGTTATGTGCCCCAAGCATCTCTCCGTGGTCAGAGGTAAAAACAACAAGCGTGTTTTCCCTTAATCCCCCTTCATCCAGAAACTTAATTATCCGGCCTATCTGCGCATCGATATAGCTGCAGTACCCCCAGTAATATGCTGTGGCTTTTCTCACGTGCTCTTCTTTAATATCCCTGAACCACTGTTCTTTCATTCTCCTGTATACGTTCGGTTTATCCTCTAATTTATCAAAAAAACTCTCCGGAATCTTTATGTCATCCGGATTATACATGCTTGCATAAGGTTCCGGTGCAATAAATGGATCATGCGGGCCGTAGTAGTTTGCCCAGCAGAACCAGGGTTTATTGTTACTGTGTTCATTTATATTTCCAAGCTCTTCAAGAATAGCATCTGTTACTAATGCAGATATTTCCTTCTCTGCTGGAAGGGATGATCTGCCGTACAGCAGGAAATCATTAAATCCGGGAAAGTTGAACGACCAGCTGTCTTCAATAGTTCTCTCTATTTTAGGTCCGGGGAAAATCCTGTTCTTTGTATCAAATCCCCTGTCTATTGGTCCTGTCTCAAATCCCGCATGCCATGTACCCAAATAGTTCATATTATATCCGGAATCCTTCAGTCTTTGCCCAAAGCTGTCGCAGTTCTTGTTTATTTCCCTCTGAACGGCATTCGAGATGTGACAGTTATTCAGCATACCATGAGAATGAGGATATACTGTTGTAACGGTTGATGTTCTTGCCGGGGCACACGGCGGAGCCGGAGTATAATTACGGGTAAAGATAATCCCTTCTTCTGAAAGCTTTGTTAAATTGGGACATATGTCTTTTCCAGAAGGTGGATTAACTGTCTTATATTGCTGCTGGTCTGTCATTATTACAAGGATATTAGGTCTATCTTGAACAGGCATAACAATTCTCCTTTAATTTTTTTAGATGTATCCCTTTTTCTCTCAGAAAATTACCCGGCTTAATGACCGCTTTTCTGTCACTCCAGTTGAATATACCGATAAGATATGCGTACCTTCTTTCCATTATTATTTTTCCATATCTTTTATATTTATGATTTTTTTTGAGTGGATGGATTTCTCAGCAGCTAATCCCACAAGAACACTTAATCTACCAGCTTCGGCATTTGCCAGAGGAGATTTATTCTCTCTCAAACAAGCTAGAAAACTATGAAGAATTCCTCTATCTCCACCACCATGTTCATCAGAGCCAGGATTCTTCACATCGTAGATTATAGTACTCTTTGAGGACATAGAGAAGACTTTAATTTGATTAGATTCTGTGTCTGCTTCTATTTGCGCCTTATCTCCAACTATGGAATAACGCCTTGTTGAGATAGAGGAAAAGAAGCATTCAGTATAACTTACCCGCACCGCATTTTTATATTCAATAATAACCACGTCGTTATCCTGTGTATCTTTTTCTGAATTCCAGAGACAGACATCAAAATCCTTATACCCCCTTCTTTCTGCCCTATTTATTGAACCTGGACGGAGAAAATCCTGATAAAAAGCGCTTCCGTGGCAAGTATACTTCTCTTTACAGTCCCGGCATCTCTTTGCTTTTTTAGGATCAGGTCTAAAGACGTCTAATCCTCCAAATGCAGATACTCTTTCGGGACTAGCTCCTATAAGCCAGTTCAGCATATCAAAAACATGACAGCCTTTATGGATAAGAAGTCCGCCTGTATTCTTTCTAAATCTGTTCCAGCGCCTGAAATAGGTTTTTCCTCCCGAATAATAATCCAGAACTGAGATTATTTTAATATTGCCAATACTTTTATTATCTACTAGCTCTTTTAACTTCTGATGGAATGGATTATAACGAAGGTTGAAGCCAACCTGAAAAATTTTCTCGCTTTTCTTCGAAGCCTCAATAATCTTACTACAGTCACCAGCTGTGATGGCAAGGGGCTTCTCGCACAGAACATGTTTTCCAGCTGAGAGAGCCTCAAGCGCTATTTCCCCGTGTGTAAAATCAGGTGTAGCGATGATAACCGCATCCAGGTCCTTAAGACCAAGCATCTTTTTGTAGTCAGAGAACAGGCAAAAATTTTCTTTTGATTCTCTTGACATTTTCTTAAGTCGTTTTATGTCAACGTCACATAAAGCAATAAAATGTGCCTCATCAGAAAAATATTTATTTATGGTATCCAATAGATGCAGTCCCCTGCCCCCTGCTCCAATAAGCCCCAATTTAATTTTTTTCAATTTGATATTGGCCTTAACACTTTGTTTTTTCTTCTTTAAAGGCATATTTGTCATCTATTACCTCCTGTGGGTTTTGGTTTTCACTTGCTCCAGATAGACTCTAATTTGGTAAATCTGGGCAGACAGGCTACCATTAGTGGCGAATGTCTGTACTCTGAGCTTGCAAGAAGTAACTGGTTTAAAACAGTCTATACGTCTTCGTTGATAGTTTCCCTTTCTTTCCAAAATCTTTATCCATGTATTTCCTTCCCGGAAAAGCAAAGAATAATCCTTTAAAGATTCGGTAATAGGCCCAGGTTCAAAATGAAATGGTTGTTGATAATAGTGCTTCTTTACATCCCCGAGGGTTAAATAGCCACTCAGGTTGCTGTTAAAGGTAAGATAAACACTATTGAAAGTAACCTCTTTGCCAAAATCGAGCTCTAGATATTGTGGAAATCCTTGTCTGGGATCAGAAATCCATATATTTGGCCAGCTCTCCGGTCGACCTGCACCATTAACAACATTCTCACCTTTATATGGAAAACTGGAAGGACTGATGCGGAAACAGTAATCACCTCGCTGAGGAATCCACCATTTCCAATAGGAATGAAGATAACCCGGTTGCAGGCCAGGCAATTCTTTATAACTAAAACACCATGAAATACCTTCTTTTTTGGGAAGAGAGATTGAGTAAAGACCCGGTGTTATCTTCTGATTCAGAGCAAAAGTAACCCAAGAACGCTGCCTGGCTGGAACTTCAGTTGAGACCGAGACAATTTCTTCTCCTGAGTTAAAATCCCAGAGCGATTGTGCTTTTCTGAAATGGAGTTTTATCTTGGCGTTTTCGGCAAGAGAGGATTCCAAAAGTAAAGAAATTTTCTCAATCTGTTCCTGGGAAACAGGAATAATTTCAGCTTGCGGAGTATTTAAAGGACGAGAACTATCAGCTGAGGTTATTCCCTTTAACTCCAGAGAACTGGATGTTTCTACTTTTGCAAAACGAGCCAAATCACTTTCATCATTATTTCTCAAATGAGGAATATAGCAATCGTCTTTCAACAGTTGCTGCTGTAACTCACCAATATGTTTTTGGTAAATATCACGAGGAAAGGCATGATATTTTCTGCACAGGTATGCAGCGGTTCCTACCGCTTGACCTTCGACAGCACAGGTTAACATTACTCGTGTAGAGCCTAGAGCTACATGGCTTACACTGATATTCCTGCCGGCAAACATTAAATTCTGAATGTTCTGCGAATAGAGACAACGCAAAGGAATGGAGTAAGGCCCTGTTAATCTTATTGTCGGTCGATTGCTTGGCCCTTCTTTACAATAGATTCCTTCAGGAAAGTGAAGGTCAATAGCCCAACCTCCATAAGCTACCGCATCTTTGAAAGAGGACGATTTCTGCACATCCTTTTGTGTAAGAATATAATCTCCCATAAATCTTCTGGATTCTCTTTTCCCTGGTACTTTTCCAATCCAATCGAGAGCATAATTTTCTGCTCCGTGCTGTCCGTGATTTTTAATATGATCCCAGATACCAAAGAGGATCTTCAGGAGTTCATCACGAATCTCTTCGTTATCTTTAATAGTATCTCTCATTCCCCCATAAGCAATCCACCAGTAGCCATCTCTGATATCTTTGTGAATACGGAAAGGGATATCTTCATCTCTGGGAAAATCTTTTGCCCAGAAAGGGGGTGTAAAAGGAACCGGATGCCCAAAATCTTTGGCAACAAATAATAAACTGCTTCCTAGAAGAAATTTATCGGGCTTGTCGGGAGCGAAACTCTCCCTGAATTCTTTCTTGCCCTCCCTCCCCATTCTATATTTTGCTCCACTCTTGTAAGCAATAAGACCATCTCCGCTACAATCAATAAAAATATCTGATGTTAGAGTAAATTTCTTTTCTGTGGAACTCTGAATGACTTTGATTGACTTTATTCTCTTCTTGCTTTCCATTATTACGTCTTGAGCAGAAGAGTTAAGAAAGAGGGTGAGTTTTGGTTCTTTCTTTATCCATTCCCAGAGAATAGTATCCCACATGCAGAAACTACGAAGCGGGTCTCGATACCAACTCTCTAAAAGTAATTCTTCAATAATCCCTGTCTCTCCCAAGTCTTTCCTTAATCCGGAATAGTTTGCCCCTGTAGGAATAACTCGAATTTCACTGCTGGAATTTCCTCCTAACACTGGTCGGTCATGAATTAAAGCAGTTTTACAGTCCAATCTGGCCGCAGCGATAGCCGCACAAATTCCCGCTAATCCTCCTCCAACCACTACTACATCATAAACTAAACACTTTTGTGAAGTCGACATTTTAAAATACCTTCCTCAGGTTTGCTTTGTACTCCCTCTTAAAACAGGCTCTCCCTGCACAAGGTAGATTCCCTTTCCCTTTATATTTATATTTTTTTCATTTATAATATTCAGTAACACTACTGCTGCTTTTCTGCCTATTTTTTCACGTGGGATATCTATGGAAGAGAGAGAAGGTCTGCAATCTTTCCCGAAGCTCATATTGTCAAATCCTATTATACCCAGATCCTTTGGAATCTTTATCCCAACAGACTTGAAATGTTCCATTACAACTACAGCCAAATCATCCGAAGTTACAAAAATAGCGTCAGGTTTCTTATCCCGATAAAAATTCTCAATTGCAGATACAGAGTTCCTCATGTCGGCTAAATCTATACGAAAAACTAAATTCTTATCAAAAGCAATATTGCATGCTCTCAATGCTTTTTTGTATCCTTCTAATCTTTTTTGATAACCAAGATATTCTTTTGAGGAACCACTTACAAATCCTATTTTTCTATACCCAAGGTCTATAAGCGCCTTTATTCCCTTATACGCTGCTATTTCCTGATCAGAAGCTACAAAAGGTATTTCAAGAGTTTCATGTTCCTCTTTAAAAAGCGTACTCGCTATTACTCCGGGAATTGAATGTCTCCTTAAATATTTAATTATGGGATCCAGTCTTGAAATCCCTCCATAAAGAATAACTCCACAATGGCTAAAAGACTTTCTTATAGACAAATATGACTGCAGGTTTTCTATCTTCTCTACAACAAGGGAATATCCGTCATCCAAGAATCTTTTAGTAAGCCCTCTTTGCAAATCAAGGAAACGGTCAAGGTTATGAAGATACTGCTGATTGAGGAAATATTCTGACTTTCCCATGGCAAGAAAAAGTATTGTTTTGGACCTTTTTTCTCCATAGCCCATTTTCTTTGCAAGAGAGTAGACCTTATGTTTTAGGTCTTTACTCACCTGATTTGAATTATGGAATGCTTTAAATACAGAAACCTTAGATACCCCGAGTCTGTCAGCAATATCCTGCATTCTGACTTTAGGACTTTTTCCCATTAGAACTATACTCCTTTAAGTAACTGTTACTTGTAACTTAGTACATAGATAATTTTTTGTCAAGCTTTAAAAATTTTGGTTAGTACAGGAATTGACAATTCTGCTATTAAGATTCTATCAACGTTATACCTGATACAGCAGCTATCTCTTTTGTCAGTTTGCTAAATGAAATATCGATTATCTTTTTCGTATAGTTTTTAAACTCCCACTGCTTTGAGATAAAATAACTCTTTGGACGCAAATAAATAGTTTCTTCATTATTATTTATCTTAACTTTTATGTTAATAAACTTTGAAACGCTGGCAAATTCTATTTCTAAAATGAAATTTTTTGCCTTTCTGGTATCCAGAATATAAGAAAACCAGCCCTGGTTCAGCTCTGACTGGTCCTCTGTGGCTCTGGCCAGAAGTGGAGGCTTACTGCCTGCTACGCGGATAAACCTGTTCCTGTATATCAGCGGAAAAGAATAGCTGGTTTCCTTGGATAAGAGATGTCCTTCAAGAAACGAGCCGCAGAGAATATAGTCTATTATCCTGTTATCTCTGTTCAACTTTCGGCGCATTTTCTTCTCAAGCTTGTAGTACTGCATAATATCGTCGACGAACCTTTCAATAACCGATTTTCCCCTTGCAGGCCTGTTTCCCATCGAGTCCCCAAATCTTCTGAAATAATGGTTTTTGCCGTACTTTTTATCAAACTTTCTACTGATATCAAGAAGCTTCCTGCACCATTTGTTAAGGTCATATGTTTTCTTCTTTCTGATATTAGCAGTATATTCGTCCAGAAGATTGAACATGTAATACCATGCTTTAGCAGCATTGTGCATCATTTCATATTCCTCTGCGTATGAAGGAATGTTTTTCTTTACAAAATCCATGCAGTTTTCGGAAAGCTCGATATTTTCTTTCATCCTGTTTTTAACTGTTTTAACGGGGCTGTTCTTCTTATCGAAAATGAACCACTCGTCACTTCTTATTTTCTCACCCGTAAAAACATTCGGAATATAACGGTTTATGAGATAATAAAGGGTAAAGAACCTACCCCCGTGATTCCAGTGATTATTATCTATATACAGGGTTTCCCTGAGAACCCTTTCTGAATCCCTGATGAGCCTTGCAAAGTCCCCCACAGGAATATTCAGTTTATTCTCTGCATATTCCCTCTCCAGACTTATGAGTGATGCATGGGGATTTTTTATGAGATTAACACCAACAAATCTGTTTAAGGCTTCGGGCTTGTTCTCTCTGACGACATATCCTTCCCTGTCAACCCTTATTACAAACCCCTGTATCTTATATCTGGAAACATCTGAGATCATTTTTTTCAGGTAATGCGGATAGACAAGCGGCAGTTCCCCCTTACCGAAATACTCTCCGTGAACCTCTCCTTCAATAATCAGAGGCAGCTGGCTCAGTTTCTTAATTGAGGGATTTACAGGCAGGCCGAAGTGCCAGTCGCCTCTGCACCACTTGGTCATTACTGTTATATCCTTCCTGAAGGGCTTTATTGCCTCGACAAGCTGGTCTGTGGCAGAGTGGGATGATGCAAAAGGTCTTATTATCAGTTCCTTATTGTATTTTTTATGCATTTTGATAAGTATTTTCAGGATGTGAATAACTCTCTCCACAGGTTTAAGCTCCTGATATTTCAGGCTCAGGACAGGTATGCTTGTCTCCAGGAATGTTATTACAGTACCCGAGATGTCCGGATAGGTATTGAAGAAATCAGTGTGCTTGTTAATAATAAAGTCACTTACAAGAGGGTGTTCCAGTCTGACTTCACCGTGTTTGTTTAACAGCTCTTTATGGTCATGGAGGAACTTCCGGGGAATCTCCAGCTCATGGTGCCAGAGATAAGTGTTTATATTTAGTTTTCTCCCGTACCTGGTAATTTCCTGTAAGGCAGGGATGACATATCCTAAATACCTTGAATCTTTATATTTGTCATATTTGGGATACTTTTTATATCTTATTACGCCATCAATATTTGCACGTCGTAAGGTATGTATATCTCCATGAATTTGAAGATGATTCAGTCCGTTCTCGTGCATATAATCAAGGTATCTTAAGGCATAGTTTTTCTCAATCGGAACCGGATTCAGTATTGCCAGCCCTCTTACAGGAAACAAATTTTTTCTGCTCGATGATTTCATATCTTTATCCCTGTGCCTTATTTAAAAGCCATTCCTCTAATTTTTTTATTTATAAAATTGAGGCAGGTATTTTCTATTGGCTTTCAGGAGCTCATCGCCCATTCTGCGGATATCAGGATATGTGAGATGTGAACAAAGAGGGTCATTGGCTAAAGCTGCAAATGCTTTCTCAGAATCTCCTTCTATACCTGCTTCAACGATAAGATCCTGATTCAAGACATGTCTCAGGACAAGAGGAAGTATCTCTTCAGGTAATTCTCCTACAGTTATCGGGGCAAAGCCGCAGGGATTGATCACCCCGAGTGTTTCCACAACAGAACCGTACGGAAGGTTGGAGATCTGTCCCCTGTTCGGGACGTTCATCACATCAATGAATTCTCCTCCGAATGCCAGTGTAGATATAATATCTGCCGCGGTTTCGCGGGACGGCGCAGGGTCCCATTCCCACTTCCATTGGCTTGTATCCTTACCAGCCAGAACGGCTTTAAGCCACTCTGTCCTGATGGCAAGTCTTTTTTTCCTCTCATTTACAGTAGTGCACCTGAGATGATATTTTTTGATATTAGTCTTATCAGAAGCCAGATATCTTGAAAAGAATTCCGATATATGCCGGTCCCCGCTGTATGGAAGACAACCGAACTCGTTTAATAATTCTCCCGTTATCCAGCTTTTTGAACTGAACCCGGCTTCGTCTTTATGGATTTCATTCAGGAGCTGTGCAAAGTTTCTGCCTTTGAGCTTATTGCGGAGCATCCTGTAGCCGTCCTTCCCGCGTATTTTGATGTCCATTAGCCAGAAGAAATGGTTTATACCTCCGAAGCTGACATTCAGTTCACTTTCTTTTTTCAGTCCGAAGATATCCATCAGAGTCCTATAGCTTTCAAAGACCCCGTGACACAAACCGACAACCTTCTGCTCTGTAAAGATGGTGAGCGTCTTTGTAAGAGTTGACATCGGATTTGTATAATTAAGGATCACTGCATTAGGTGCGTTCCTTTTTATTTTTTCTGCAAGATGAATAAATACAGGTATATTCCTGAGTCCTCTTGCCCATCCTCCGGGGCCGACGGTATCACCAACTGTCTGGAAGATTCCATATTTCTCCGGAATCTTAAGGTCATGTCCCATAGCATCAAGGCCGCCTGTAGAGATTGTAATAATAACAAAATCTGTATTATCTAACGCTTTATCTTCATCTTTGGTCGGGATAAATGTACAGTGCCATTTTCTCTTTTCTGATATCATCTGCCCGAGACATGCTATGCGCTTTGCTGATGTCAGGTCAATATCCAGAAGGCGGAATTCAGCGCCTCTAAGCTCCTGTTTATGCATCAGGTCACTGAGCAGTTTCGGACTCCAGTCAACGCTCCCTCCGCCTATAATAGTAACCTTTATTCCTCTTGGCATAGCAATCTTTCCTTTATCTATTTTGCGTTCAAAACCATGTTAATTCAATGGTTCTCCTATCTCTCCCTTAAGTATATAATTAGAAAGGCCTGCCTTCTCAGCAACAGAACCAGCCGGCGCCTTCTTTCTGCCGAGATAATCAGGTATTCCTTCTTCAAGCATGAACTTTCCGTAATATGGGTATTTCTTATCAAGTATTGAAAGAAATCTTAATACGGCTTTCAGAAGGGTTTCCTGGCTGCCTGAGATTGTTATTCTGTTTTTGGATATTTTAATCCTGGCGGATACATCTCCCTTTAATTTGACAGGTTTAAGTATAATTTTCACACGTTTCTTTACACTTCCTTCTTTATCCTTAACAGGAATTACAACAGCCCCATCCATACCCAGTACTTCTTTTGAATAAAACCTGAAATACTCCTGTATTCTCCAGGCAGGATATTGGTAATTTTTATCATGTATATTGTTTTTGATGATAATAATATCTGCAGACTCCATGCCAAAGAAATCTATGTCATATAGATCCTGCAGGTTTCCGATAATATTTATGCATCTGTTATATACAACTTCCACGTCAGTTGTTCCGGTTCCACATCTAAAATTGTATCTGATCAATCCTGTTTCTTTCTCGTAGCTGAATTTTACAGGATTTCCCATAACAGCTACTTTTGCAGGATAATACTCTTCAGGTACTGCGGATATACACTCAAGAGAGGCATTCGGGCAGTTTATCCTCATCCTGAGTATTTTCTTCTTAAACTCCGTATTCACATAACAGGTGTTAACTGTCGCATCTGGCCTTAATCCGCTCAGTAAGGCGGCTTTTTCATAAACCTTAAAACACTGTTTTTTTAAAGTAAAATTTGCGATTGTCCCTTGTTGAGTAATCCTGTTCTTTACTTCCTGGCCATTGACATCGGCAAGGATAACACTTCTGCCATCCACAGAATCAGTGCTAAACTGAGAAGAGAAATCTTCCTTATGCATATTCACAATGCTATAATATCCACCAAACTCATCGCCGAACCGGGAGAGAAGAAGTTTGTTCTCCCCTACACTGCTCTTCGGAGAAGGCCTCCAGCCGGATACTGCTAGTCTCTGAAGAAGAGGAAGATTGAGATAAAATTTCTCTACACCGCTAACTAACCGTGTACTTGGGAGTGCCCCAAAGTGTACCGAACACAGTAATATCTCATCTCTTATATATCTCAGTGTGTCAAGTGTCTCCTGAGGTGTGAGCTTTTCCCAATTTATCCATCGTTCCGGAATAATAGCATTGTACCACGCTATGGTCTTTTTCCCTGTAAGAAGCCTGAGACGCATGAATCTTTCATATTTATCCCCTGTATTATATTGAGGAGGAGTGCCTTCATGAAGTATTGCATCTGAACGGAATGCATCAGAAAATACACCTGCAAGCTTCAGGTTTGTAACAGCCCCTACCCTTTCGCCACGGGAATTGGTAAGACTGTGCGCAAGATCCATCAGCTTTGAATAACCTATACCTTCTATTGAATAGCTTCTTCCCTGATCATCGAACGCTCTGGCTGGAGAATTCCTGCTGGCTTTCCCATAATCTTTTACAAAACCTGAAGCTGAGTCATACCCAATTGCTGAAGGAGAGTAGGTTTTAATGATGTTCTTTGTGCTTGAGACCAGATTATCTCCCCAGCTGTTTCCTACAGAAAAAAGTTTTGTGGTAGTAATCGTCTCTCCTCTCCACTGGTGTGTAAGAAAATCACTATTCGGAAACGGGCCAAGATCAAAGATTGAATCTGTGAATTCCTTTTTTACTATGGATTGTTCGCACCAATGCGGATTTGTATAATAAGCTATTGCTGTCATATTCCTTTCAGCACTGTCATATCTTTCCTTAAATATTTTAATGTGTCTTTTGCTCTGGTTGTATTTCAGAGTATGTGTCAGTCCCCAGTCCCCTGGAAAGTCATAGGTATATCCCCATTCCCATCCGCCTTTCCCATAACTCAGCCGTCTTATCAGGTCGCCGCTGTAATCAGGCAGATCCTCTCTGTAGCTGTATCTCCAGTGCAGGGCTCCGAGACCCATTCCTCTTAAATAAGGATTCGTTCCATCGGCTGGGCTGAATGCCTGGGGGAAAAAATCATAATACTTCTCCAGAGCATCCAGATATCCGTATTTCTCATGGAATCCGAATATTATGATAGTGATTGTAGCTTTTCCCCCGGGGATAATAGCTGCTCTTATGCCGTATCTGAACTTCCAGGGTTTGTCGGAAATTTTTGAAACGCCATTTTCTATTGAGCAGACAAGGTCATCAGGACTTAAGCCTGCTGCTATGCCTTCCCCACCGGAATAGACACATCCGAGAGGAAATGTGGAACTTATGCCTGTATAGGTTTTTCCTGTAGTAGTATTCGAGATTGCTCCCGGGGCAAAGCCGTCCCAGTAGTACCAATTAGACTCGTAATAAAAAGGAAATTCTATACCTATGTTGCAGTTTCTCTCGATACGGCTATTATTTTTTACAGTTATCTTCCACTTGATGTATTTATGCTCAGTTGTAATCTCGGATATAACAGAGATTTTTTTGCTGTCTGTTTCCTGTTTGAAGGTCAATTTATTGTCTTTTAATATAAAATTTACCGGAACCAAAAGTTCCGAACTCTGTTTCCCTGTGAGTTTAATAGAAAAGCTGAATGGTTTCATGACTGTCTTTGTTGTATCTGTTATTATGAATAAGCTACCTGATGCTTTTTCCTCATTCTTCAGAAACTCTATCTTAAAAGTCAGATACATTATGTTTCCTTTGATCACTGCAGCTGCTTTTCTGTGCTCACTTTTCCTCTCTCCCTGCTGTGTCCAATAATAGGTATAACAATACGGCTTTCTATCTCCCTCCTGTGCTACCATCAGATAATCCATGCCCTCGCCTTCTCTTCCTGTCTTCGGGTTATTGTCCCTGTCGAGATACATGCGCACCATACCGTATGAAGGACAATCCTTCTTAAAGACAATTTTGAACAGGTAATTGTCGTCTCTTATGTTTGCTATCCGGATGGAACTCACATGAGCTGACGGAGAAGAATATACCTCATAGAGATTATCCAGATCCTCTGCTGAGATGCCCAGCAGATTAATTTGACTATTAGTCAGTTCTGACGACCCTGATGCGGCTTTTTCTCTTGAAAGGGTAACATCGGAAACAAACGCTCTTCCGCTACCGGCATACTTCCTGCCGCAGACTTCAATGTCCTGCAGGTGTCCTGTAGCTTTAGAGAGATCAAAGCATATATTCTCAGCTGAAATACGCAATATGTTCTGCGTTTCCTTTATTTCAGCATAGGAATCTAAAGAGAAAATGATATGTACTGAAAAAATCAAAAACAAAAATATTCTCATAGGAGAGCTCTTTTACATCTTTATGGAAATTCCAAATCCCAATATCTCACGTCAGTCAGCGTATCCTCAAGATACCAGTTAACATGACCGTCAAGCCACAGAACATTCGCTCCACCGCTGTGCCTGGTACCCAAATGCCGGCTTGTGTACTGTCTGCGAATGAGATAATCGTTATCTCCGTTTCCATCACTATCCCCTACCCAAATTGTCTCTGTGGGATTCTTAACCTCATGCATCTTACGCCAGGGAGGGAGAGCCTCAGAATCAGGAGATCCCAGATAGTAAAAGTTAATTCCATAGGAAAGATTATTAGAGTTGTAGCCACCCTCTGTAACTGGAAGAATCACTTTAAAATTTGTATCTGATGGGCATTTAAAAACTTCTCCTTGATTACCTTTAATATAACCTGTACTGATGAGGTCACTATACCAAGAGCCGCCTGCTCTGTATCCCGGCAGGATCCAGTCGTCCCAGTCATCTGAATACATCATTAGTGCCATGCCCATCTGTTTCAGATTACTCATGCATTTCGCCTTTCTCGCCATTTCTCTAGCCTGTGTCAATGCTGGCAATAGCAGTGATGCAAGCAGAGCTATGATTGCTATTACGACCAAAAGCTCAATAAGTGTAAATGAACTAACACTCCTTAAAGCTCTTTTTATCTTATCCTTTAACATTGCCTCTGTCATCTTTCTGTCTACTTGTATAATCAATCTGCTGAAAACTCGAGAAAGTATGCATCCAAAACTTTAACTTCTTTAGCATAATTAAATCCAGCTGTTTTTACAATACCTAAATCCTTTCTTTCACCTTTCCTGTCAACACTAAACATACTGCACTTGTCAGCTTTGATGTACTCAGAAAGATCATAATTAAAGTTAATTTTTGCATCTCCTTCACTTACATTGACAAAGGCCATTCCTACCTTGCCTCCAGGCTCCTGAAAAACGCCCGAGAGAACTGCCGGTGTAGTTACAGGGTTCGCGGGATTTTTGTCCGAGGTTACTGTTGAAAAGCCCGGGGCGTACTTTATCGGTCTCAGGAGTTTCCCATAGGTGAAATACTCATTCAGATTCTTCCTGTAGTCTACCAGCAGTTTTGTATATTCTGCCTGTTTTTTATATCTCGGATTGATCAGATAACAATCCTTATGGTATATATAAAATCTTCCTATCTTGCTACCTACCACAAAAACCCTTCCCATTTCCATTGCAAAATCAACAGGTGTATCCTCGCAGGCGATATAGTAAAAAGCTGAACCCATGGTCATGAAGTAGTCATTGTATACAGCATGGAACAACGGAGCATAATTATGCGATATTATGTGACTAGTAAGCGAAGCGTCTACAAGGTCAATATAGCACTCGCCGTTATGTTCAATAGTCAAGACAGATTCAGGTTTTACTTTGGATAATGAGCTTCTCACAGCTTTTACAAATTCACGTTGCCCCATAATATTGTAATTGCCCGCGCCATGAGTGTGGCCGTGATTTGTATCAAAACAGCGGTTCTGATTTGCCCCGAAGCTGTCCATATATATACCATCTATATCATATTCTTTTGCGAGCCAGGCACAGACTGAAGCATATCTCTCCTGCCACCATTTTGTGGCACGGCACATATCCCAGTTCGGTTCCGTCGGTGAATAGACAGTTCGATTACCTTTGATGTCCTGGCTTACCCATGGCTTTGCTTCCGAAGCATCATCTGCACCCTGGTCATAATTTAAACTATTAATATATGGCAGTACATATCCGCCTGCTTTATGAACTGTATCCACAGTTTTTCTGAATCCTTCTACCGGCTCGGAAAAGCTTCCACCATGTACAGTGGAGCACGGCCAGTAATAAGAGTAAGAAAGGATTGATTTATATGGATTAAACTTTTGCCAAGAATAATATGCAACTGTAAGAGGGGCTCCAAGGAATTCGGTTACTTTCTGAAAATGATCCTGAAATCTTTCTTCTGGAATAACAGAATATGTATGTGTAAACCTGCATATACCCTGAGAGTTTAGATACCATTTCGGAATGTCCTTCCTCTCTGAAAGAGGCCCTTTCTGACACCAGTACTGTCCCAGTGCCCACCTGCGGTATATTTGGCAAACATCATACCAGTCACCGTTAAAAGCTCTGACTGCGATTGGATAAGACATAGTATAGTCCTCTCCGGCATATCCCATGTTGTCGGGTACATGATCAAAAATCAGCTCATTGTAGCCTTTAGACCTGTGAATCCCCTGTCTGATATGTTTTTCATAGCTTCCTGAATCATATAGCCCGAAATAAAGACCGTCTCCTGATGAATGATAGTATGCTATAAATCCCATTCTCATGGAACCGCCGTATCTACCGCCTTCAACTGCTACATCGACTTTCCTTTTCTTATCTGTGTAAAAAGGATCTTGAATAACATAACCGTTTTTGCCATACGGAATGACAAAATAGTTATTTACAGGATCTTTCTTTATAGGCGCTATATTAATTATCGGGTAGTCTATCCGCCAGAGTCCGTATTTCTTGCTTCTGTTCTTGATTGATATCTTCCAGTAGGCAAAATCATCATCGTCTTTTACATCCACCTGAGCTGTCACATCCAGGACGTTCGATTCATTTTCAATATCTATGTTCTTCCAGTAAAGAAAAAGTGTTTTTTCTTCTCCTGATTTTCTGATTTTATACGATTTTTCTGCCCTGGTATTGTTATTGATACTATAACCCTGGCCGCGCCCTTTATCGGATTTTAATGATATCTGCCAGAGCATATTCCTGCTCTCTCCCTTGTGGAGAAGCGAAAGATTTGCATCCTTTTTTATGATATCATCTAGCGCAAACCCCTCCTCAGCGTTCTTGAAAAGAATTGATAGGGATTTACTGGACATCATTATCTGCTTATTTTCTTTCTCTTCTTTTTTCACCGTTACCGGCTCAGGTTTCTTTTTTTTACACTTAATAGAAAAGCTGAATGGTTTCATGACTGTCTTTGTTGTCTCTGTTATTATGAATAAGCTACCTGATGCTTTTTCCTCATTCTTCAGAAACTCTATCTTAAAAGTTAGATACATTATGTTTCCTTTAATCACTGTAGCTGCTTTTCTGTGCTCACTTTTCCTCTCTCCCTGCTGTGTCCAATAATAGGTATAACAATACGGCTTTCTATCTCCCTCCTG
>JAHJDO010000086.1 GCA_018812485.1 bacterium
GTTTATCTTTCTTGCTGTTACGTCCTGCATTAATTCTTCGAATGCAGGCCTTTTTGTGTCTTTTGCTGATATTCCCTCGTCTTTGTATGGTTTGTCTTTGTAAACCTCAAAATTCTGGGCTTTGCAGTACTGCCTTAATCTTTCTTCCTGTGTGTGCAGAGAATCTCTGTCAATCTGCATCGATGTTGAAACTCTGACATAAATTCCGGCTTTCATTAATCACCTCTTTTTATTTGTATTGTGTTGCTTAATTATAGGTGATGATTGGTGGGGGTGTCAAGAGGTGACTGTTAGGATATTTGAAGAGATAAAAACTAATTAAGAGTATTTGATTTCTTCCAACGTTCTTCAAAACTTTTCTTTAAAATTGGTAAAAATTTCTCTACTAAATTTTTAGGTAAGAAAACTACAAAAGATTCTTTATTACCTAAATCTTTAATACCATGGCCTACAATAACGAGAGCATTATCAGCAATTATATATCTATCATGTAGCTCATAATATTTGTCGTATTTTCTCATTTCTATATTTTTGAATTCTTTTCTAAATTGTTTAAGAGCGGTATCAAACAGTGCGATGTTTTTTCCTTCTTTATAACCTAAATTGCAAGACAAAAATCTAATTTTTCTTTTATTCCCAAATTTTTCTAATACATAAAGAGTCCCATGCCCATAGAAAGGATCAACTATGCAAAGGTCACCTTTTAATAGTTCAATAACTTTTGGGAAATTCTTATTTAGATCTGTCCATCCCTTTTCGCCAGTAAAGAATAACACCCTATCTTCTGTATTTTTTATGGAATGGTCTAAACTATCTTGCAGAAATTTTCTCCCAGGAGACATTATTTCATAATATGTTTTTCCGTTATCTTTGTCTATTTTTGCTTTTCCTTTTTTTGTCCCTGTGAAAGCATTTATTATGGCTCTTTCTTTTAAATCTATTTCCTTTAATTCTGCTAAAATATAACTGATCGTTTTGGCAGTAATTCTTCTAACTCGTGCCTTATCTTTTACTATTGCAAGAACCCATAATGCCTGGACTAAAGGTGGAAATCCCAACAGTTCTGGTTCAGCAGAGAGATCTTTATTTCTTAAGTTGTCAACTATTTCTTCTTTAGTACTCATTCCCATTTTATTCACCAAACATAAGCTTTGTGCTTTTTCCCGGATACTATCTTTGATGCCTTTCTCAGTTGCTTTCTTCCAGCTAGTCTTACCAATGCCACTGCAACTCTATTCAATTCACAATGATATTTTTTTGTAAGCTTCGTATGGGTTTCTCCTGCGATTTTAGGTTGGGAAAAGAAACCAATATCGCGTAATTCAATTATGTGGTCGGAAAGAGATTGTTTCCCTGCTTTTATTTTTGATTTCCTAGATTTACCAATCAATGCCTCTAATGCATATATCCTTTTTTCATGGTCTTTAAGAGTCTTACTTATTTTGTTTTCTTTTGACATTTTCTTCCTCTTCTATATAGGGGTGTTTCTGAACATAAGTATAATTTCCTTTCTTCCCTTTCTTAGTCAAGAATTTTGCATTTTTGAGTGCCATTCCAAGATTGTAATCAGTAAAATTATATCCGCGTTTTTCTAATTCTGCTTTAACATCATTAAAATTTTTCGGTTTTAGAAATATTTTCTCTTTCCATAGGGTTTTTAATGCCCCTGGAGCTGTTTTTGCGATTTTCATTTTTGTAACCTAAATAAAGTATTTATATCCCCCTGCTCCATCCTTTTTTCTCTGTATTTTATCCCTCCTTAATAGATAGAGCAGATTAACCCTTACATCTGCAAGTTTTGCGGTACAACCAAACTTATCTTTTAGTTCTTTCTTTATTCCCTCGGCAGTTTTGGGGTTCTTATTAACTATTTTCATTATTTTTTCTGATACACTTGTTTTTTGTTTCTTCTTTTTCATTTTATCACCTCTGAACATATACCCAATTACCTTCTTTATTTTTTAATCTCCCTAAATCGCCTTTTTTTACAAGGCGAATTAAAACTGGATAAAGGGTAGTAAGTGGATAATGGAAAGCTTCTTTCTTTAGGGCTTCCATAACTTCTTTTGCTGTTCTTTCTACTTTAAAATAACCCTCTCGTTTTAGTTTAAGAATCATTTGAGTGGCATTTTGTGGCTGTTCACCATGAATCTCTTTATCTCTAGTTTCTCTTGATGCACGAAGATGCGATGTCATTTCCTCTCTACGTTGAATGGCGTTGACAATATACTCAATAGTTTCTTTGTCGCTCTCGATAACTATTTCAGTCCCAGCTTTAGTTTTGACGGTAGCCTTTGGCATTTTACCTCCATATTATAAATATACGCAATAGTATATTACTACTTGTTGTTAAACCTGTCAAGTCAATTAAAAAGCTTTCTCGCAATCTTGAAAGTTAGATGATAGAAACAGTTTTATAATTTATCAGTCTCGGATGAAAGCTATCTGCACTAAAGATATTACCACGTCATATAAGTCGCTTTTATACGAATTATCTTCTTAAAATCAAACAATTATTTACATAATATCGTCCAGAATTAAAGGTTAGATAGGGGGATTTGTCAAGCTGGATGAGATGGGGGTTTGAAAAATAAGGTTCTTTCAGTCTGTCTATTCCCATTTTGGGCAAAGCCTTAAAACTAAAAAGTGAATTGCAAAAAGGAGATTAACGAATTATAATACCAACATATTAATTAAAGAAAAATAAATGAATTTCAAGCAAACATCAGAAAATATAGTTGGAATATTTTTTACACTATTAAAATTCTGTCTTCTTGGAATTTCTATATTAGTATTGGTTTTATTTTTATTTGAAGGAATAAAATTTTTATTGCCAGTCATTATTGGTGTTCTAAAACTTTCTTCTTCTGCATCGGTACAAGGGATACAACCTCAAAGTGCAGTTGAATCTACGCTTAACAGTGCTAATTTCGCACTTGTGTACATAACAATTCTATTTACCCTAATAGGTATAATCCTTGCTATTGTAAGTATTTGGTGGAATGGCAAACTAAACAGTCTAGAAAGATGCCATAGAGATTATAAGCAATTTATAAAAAATTCCCCATTGGAAACTAGGCTTACAACAGCTAAGATATTTGTTATACAAGAAAATTTTACTGAGGCGTGGGAAGCAATAAAAGATCTCCCTGATGATTTCAATTATGAAGTCCCACTATATAAAGCAAAAATTTCAATTGATAAACCACACGAACGTTCTATCTGCTTTACATTATTAAAATTTTTGGAGAAGGCAATTTCCTTTCCACGACTTACTCATGAAGCTAAATCAATGATATATAGAGAATTTAGTAGAGTCTATTTTAAAGAACAAGATTACAAAAAAGCACTGAGGTATGCAGAAAAAGCGATAAATGAAAACTTCACTCACTGGTCAGCTCACAATGCTAAGGCTTTAGCGTTAAGGCATCTAAATGAATTAGGGAAAGCAATCAAAACCCTAGAGAAAATTATTGAAAATGACAAAAGCTATGAAGCCGCATATTATAATTTGGCATGTTATTATTCTCAGAAATTTGTAAAAGATGCTAAGCAAAAAACAAGAGAGAGGGCAATTTCATATTACAAGGATGCAGTTAGACTCGAACCGAAAAATAAAGAAATAGCTAAAACCGACAGTGACCTAGATCCTATCAGGAATGATATAAAAGACTTGTAGCTATAGATTGTAAAAAAAAAGACTATCGCACTGATAGCCTTTTTAAAAAAATATACCCATATTGCTGATATTCCTACCAGGTATCTTTCTCCTCCATTTTTATATTCATACCCATCTCTTTTGTTAGCATTGGACTGTAAATATACCCTATAAGACCTTTTTTGTCAAGACCCAGTAATGAGACATAGGATGCTTCGCAATTATTCTCAAATTTCCTCTTAAGAAAGGAATACAGAGGTACATTTATTTTATCGTCTATTATTGTTATAAATCTTGATAAATCCCTGCATATCTTTCCCTTAAACTGCTCAAAATTTATTAAGTATTTGTTTATCATTTTTGTTCTACCATATATATGTCATTTAATAAATATTTTAACATACTTAATCTTATAAATGTTTTGTTTTTAAACTGATAAATCTTCAATTCTCTCAAATTAACTTCATACATGATACTCATCAATCTTGCGGTTGCTTTTATCCCTGTCATCTCTATTATCACTGTTTCCCCTGTTTTTCCTTGGATTGCGCTTAAGGATATTATCAATGCTATAGATATCATCGCTGTCATCATCATTATTGCTATCATCACTCTCATCGTTGTTATCATTATGATAATAATCAGAGCTCTTTTTGGGTTCAGATGGATTATTGAAAGAGGGCGGGGATTCTTTTCTGATTGCTGCTATTATTAATGCTATCAGAAACACAAAGCATTTCCCTATCCATCTCAGTATATGAA
>JAHJDO010000087.1 GCA_018812485.1 bacterium
GAGCTCTTAGCGCTTGAGCCTCGGCTTCAGTCCCAGCAATAATTACAGCGACGATGCTAGGATCTATGTCTACTAAATCACTGCATACTTCCAAAAATCTGTCTCTGTCTTCAAGCACTGCCTCTCCATTAAATAATGCTACATTAATAAGGGAAAGCTCAGAAGCACTAATCTGATCGGAAGAAACAGAAGGTGAAATATGGAACTTTGTCGATACATGAGGGGTTACCTGGTTAAGCGCTCTAATGATCTTCTCAAGCTCTTCCACAAATCCATCTATAGAATATTTCGCAGGACCATCAGGAGAAATGGCACCGCTATTTTGAATAAGTACATTGAGTCCTGCTTGGACGGGATCACCTAAGTGAATACTCCGTTCAATCTCTGCTTTAGCGTCCATTGGCCCCATCCAATACGTGTTTTCACCATAGACATTACCGTAAACAACAAAAAATAATAATCTACCTAACTCTCGTACATCATCCAAAGGATGAAATGATAAAAAACCAGGTAACCTAACTGCAATATTTCCAGAAACCGACGATTCTACCAGGACATATTTTGAATCTAAACTTACACGCTCAAGTCCGTCTCTATGGAAAGCTTGGATTCCTTTTGCCGCCTCAAGAAGTATTAATAACAACTCTTGCTGCGACAAATTATTTTCTATAACCAACCGGTACAAGGTAGTCTCCCCAAAAGGTTCGAAGAATAGTAATTTACTCCCTGTATCGTAGTGAAAGGGTTTTAAAAGATATGTTTTTGCTTTTTTGGCTTCCTCATATCTTCTGACTATTGCTGGTCCATTTTCAGGAGATGAAATTGATAACACTACACTTAAACCATCTTGAGTCTGTGCTGCATATGTAGCTACGGGAAATGAATCAGTAGTAATATTATATAATTCATATTCTCCTACTTTGACAGGAATTCCGGCCATCGCTACACTCTCAAGCAGAATTTTAGTTTGCATATCTTCAAGTTCGCCTGTTATCTCTAAAACCAATGGATTCGTTTCTCGATGAGGATGAAAATGAACTATAAGTTTATCAGTCCCAACCCATTGCAGTAAGTCTGTAACACGTGGCAATTGCTCTCTAATAACTTTTGGTATATCAGTAGCAGGCCGAGCCAACTGTGATCGTATATCTTCCTCTATAAGTAAAGCTCTAACAAAATCCCCAGATTTCTTTCGATCTCTACATATTGCAGTCTTAAACTCCTTCACGTTTTCTAGAAAACCTTCTCTATCCTTACAGATTTGGGCTAAATTCCAGAGAAGAGATGCTCTTTTAATTTCGCCTTGGGCAGCAATAGGATATTCGCGCAACGCTGCTTTAAACGCTTGCCCTATCTCCTCTCCTTCTCCTTTTACAACTCGAAGGCGTCCCTGTTCTAAAAACTTGGAAAAGAATTCTGGGTCTTGACTATACATACTCTCCGAAATAAATATAGTATCTACGTCTTCGGGTGGGATATCTGTTACAAATCGAATTTCTTCTTCTTCGAATATAAAAAATCCTGCTTTTCCTTGCTGCATATATGTATCATATACTCTGGAAGTAACAATAATTGTACAACCCCTATCATTATATGCGCTATCTTCAAAAACCCAACGATAAGGAGAAAAAGGAATTCCTTCTCCTCCTCCTGGTATCGACCTGCTGAGCTCTAATCCATTTAGCAATAAATTTTTAATATCATCGATCTTGAGATTAGACATCTTTCTAAAAATCACTGCCTCTTCCGGCATATAACTCAACATGCCATTTGCTGCGACTGCCTGGCAGAACCACACATTGTCCATGATAGTTCGGTAGAGTTGCGTGTAACTTGTAAATCCACTTCTTTCAAGAACCCAGTCTAGATCATCTAATGTTAGATCAACACCAAGGAATTCATTGATAGAGCTTATAATTTCTACTTTGGAAATAGACGTAACAGTATCTGCTATTCTCGGCTCTAGTCCGCCCCTTCGAAATAAGACAGGTGAGGCAGCAGTAAGAGTATGTTCTGCTTCAGCTAACCTATCGCTTCCCTTCAAATACCCCAAATACCCATTCTCCTCATCAAGCTCTGTTCCATATCTCTCAACAAAGGCAATATAGTCTTGGAACAGCACAAACCCGAGGGAAGTTATTGTATTATCGGCGCATCCTTGAGCAAGGGCCTGTTCTGTGGCTATATCCCCTTCTGCGCCTCTTTCATGCGCGAGCTCTTCAGAGAGTAGAGATGTTACAAGTTCGCTGATATGCGCAGAGTCTTCTCCCTCTGCAATCATTGCTTCGAGGTCAGAGGCGTTCAGGATTATGAGGTTATTGTCTTTGTGGTCTCCTGCGAGATAGTCATACCTGTCAGCAAGGACTATTGTCATGTTCTGGCTTAATTCTCCGTCATGGAGGGCTTTGGAGCGGTCTAAGGCGTTTATGAGGATCTGGGGATTATCATGGAGGAAGCTTAATAGTTTTTCTCTCTCAGTGGGGCCTCTTATGGTGAATGTTACATTGATGCTTGGGTGTTTGGGTGTTACAGTAGCCAGTTCCTGTAATTCAGATTCTATTGCTTCTATGTCAGTTACATCATATACTTTCTCTGCCACGGAGAAGCGGTCTGTTGTTGGAGTGCCTTCTTTTGTTAAGCTATTAGACTTGGAGCAAAGGGAGAAGTGGGCTGGAGTTTGAGGCTTTCTAGAAGAATGATACCAAATCAAGGCTTTTTCTTTTTCAGTATCCACTAATCGGCCTAAAACAGCCTGAACCCTACCACCGCTGTTAGCTAGATATAATAAAGGTATTCTGATAAATCGTTGTACAGGAAAGATATTAGAGAGATTTGCCCCCCCTGTTAATACCCAGGCCACAACTTCTTCTTCGGGATTTTCAGTAAGTATAAACTCGTGAAGAGATTCACTGACATTAGTAGGATCAACGCCCCGAGTACGTGAACCATTTGAAATTATCGTTACTTCCTTCCCTTTATATTGATATAAACGGCTACTTACCAGTCTTTCTCTTCCATAAATTTCACGCATCTTCTCGTTTGCGTCTCTATCCACAACTCTACAAACAACAAGCTGAAGATTTTCATATTTATCTTTTGTGGGAGTCCACGTAAGTCGAAATGCATGTTCCTGATTAGGCTCTATTAAAATATCCTCAGTTTGAGCTAAGACAGTATCACCGTCTCGTAACTGTAAAAACAGTTGCCGCGGCTCAGAGTCGTCATTTCTTACAGTATCTTCTACTGTTAGCGATTCTCCGGAAACAACGGCCTCATCTACAGCGCTAGTTCTCAGATCCCCGATATAACCAAAAATATCCTTTACGTCCCTTACATCCAAATCGTGCCCTATGGGTCTATGATTAGCTACAATAGTAACAAGAAAACCGGAATCAACAAGAGCTTCTGTAAGAAGCATATGGGTTGCTGCTTCCCATCCAGAATCATTAACACTTAATAATACACGTTTTTTCTTATCTGAAATATCTTGAGCGCGCAATAAATCTTCAACAAACTGGTTTGAGTCTTCTAAAGTTTCGCTGAAATATTCCCTTATTATAGGATTCTCCAATGCCCATTCTAAACCTTGGTTTTTAACAAGTTGGGTGAAGCGCCCAAATGTCTCCGTTTCACTTCTGCCAAAATAATTACCCAGGGCAGCGAGCTTAAAGGCACAAAGTAAACGCACCTTTTTATCTTTTATCCTAAATAGCTCATCTCTAAAAAAGGAATAGTAAGTTATCCCTTCAGGCACAATGACATCCTCAGAAAAAACTGCGCTGTTATATCTTTCTTTACTTCTTTGCAGCGGAGAAACAGCAATGCCTTTTCCCAAGATGTCAAAGATAAATGCCTCTCTTAAAGATTGAGGCATATCTGCAATAGAAAAAATCCGATCCATGGAGCGCGTGATATTCCTTCCTTTTTTCTCTTCAATAGCCCTTTCTTTTTCGCGAGCTATTCTCTCAGCCCGTTTCCTAACTTGATGAATTAATCCTTTTCTCAATTTTAAAGAATAATCATCTTGAGGTTCGCTTAACCGATAATAATCTAGTCGCGAAATATCTCTGGGCAGGATACTCCACCTATGCATGCTAAAACTTATGGCCACAATATTACCCTTTTCATCGCAAA
>JAHJDO010000088.1 GCA_018812485.1 bacterium
AAGAGGTGAGTGGAGCAAGGGCAGTGATATAGATATACTGGCAGTTGTTTCGGGAGAGGAAAAAGATGTAATTGCGGCTTTAAATAAAGGTAAAATAGATGTAAGTCCATTGTTGGAAATACGGCCGATAAGCACTACAGTCGATAAATTTATAGAAGGGTTTAGCAAGAAGACTGAGTTTTACGAAGAACTCTGGAAAGATAGAATAGTTTTGTATAATGAATTTCTGTTTTGGCAACTGATTAAAGAAGGAGGCAAATCATATGTCTGAATACGCAGAGAAAACCTTGCGTGAATGTTTCCATCCTAAAGCGGGAAAGCCCAATCTTCGCAGAATACCTGTAAATACCGAAAGAGTTAAACAACACATCAATAAAGCGCATAATAATTTGCGAGCTATGAAGATAATGTCTGATAATGATTTATTTGATTGGGCCATCATTTGCGGCTATTATGCCATGTATCATGCAGTACTAGCATCATTGTTTAGGATAGGCATCCAGGCAAGAGCTCATTATTGCGCGATAGCAGCCTTTAAGAAATTTTATGTTGAGCGCGGCAAGGTAAAGCCAGAATATATCGACTATATTAAAAAGGCAAAACAGCTTGAACAGAAGTATTCAGAAACATTGGAGAAAGCGCAGGAAAACAGAGTTGTTGAACAATATGGCGTTGAGACTGTTACTAATGATGATGCAGAATGGATCATAGAGGATGCCGAGGATTTTGTTCTCAAAATAGAAGAAGTGATAGCTGAATAGATTATTGTTAGCATAATTAGCGAAAATAGCAAAAGGTGCTAACAATGCTAATTATGCTAAAAGGATAAAACCGTTGTTTAAGCAATATTTAAAACAGGTTGAATATTAAGGAATATATATAATGTTTATTGGCTATGCTAGAGTTTCGACACATGATCAGAATCTTGATTTGCAAAAGGATGCGCTTGAAAAAGCCGGATGTAAGAAGATATATGTAGAGCAAATGTCCGGCAGTTCACGTATTAGGCCGGAATTAGAAAAAACACTGGAAATGCTTCGCAGTGGAGATACTTTGGTTGTTTGGCGTTTAGATCGTTTGGGACGTTCTCTAAAACATCTTATCGAACTGATCACAAAATTAGAGCAGAGAGAGATTGGCTTTAAAAGCCTGATGGAATCTATGGATACAACCACTTCCGGAGGAAAATTAGTTTTCCATATTTTTGGAGCCCTTGCTGAGTTTGAACATAATTTAATCAGGGAGAGAACAAGCGCAGGATTAGCTGCTGCCAGGGCAAGAGGGCGTAACGGAGGAAGACCGCTAAAACTTAATGAGAAAAAAAGAGAACTAGCAATTAAACTTTACAACGAAAGAGAACGTTCTATAAAAGAAATATGCCAGATTATGGGTATCTCAAAACCAACACTTTATACTTATATACACAAACATGATAAAGAAAAATCTTAAAGGAATTGGTTATGAAATATAAAGAGATTGGTTTTTTGCTATCACAGGGAGAAAGGTTTAACGTAGAATTCAAGGAATCTTTAGATAAATCTATCGGCAAAGAAATATGTGCATTTGCAAACGGGAATGGCGGCAAAATTTTACTGGGAATTGCTGATGATGGCACAATTAAAGGGGTTTCAATTTCTAATAAGCTGAAATCAGAAATTCAAAATTATGTAAGAAATATTGATCCTCAGCCTATAATTAATATTTCCCCTGTAGAAAATGTTCTTATTGTTGATGTGTCTGAAGGGAAAAATAAACCATATTCTGTTAATGGAAGATTTTATCTTAGAATCGGAACTAATTGCCAGCAGTTGAAAAGAGATGAGATCCGTGATCTTTTTAAAGAAGAGGGGGCAGTTAGATTCGACGAAAGTTTTAATAATAAGTTTGATGTTAAAAATGATTTTAACCATAGTGCCTTTAAGTTTTTCTTAGAGCAAGCAAAGATAAGCCATTTTCTTAAAAGAGAAAATATTCTTAAAAATATGATGCTTATAGAAAAAGGACGCATAAGAAATGCGGGTGTGCTGTTGTTCTGCCGTGACATTAAAAATTTTTTTATACAAGGAACAATAAGTTGTTTTTTATATCGCGGTGATGATAAATATAAAATATTGGACAGGAAAGAATTTAGCGCCGATTTGTACTCCAATTATCAAAATGCTATGACATATTTGCAATCACATTTGAATACAGAATATATTATTAAAGGTGGCCCCAGAAAAGAACGTCTTGAATTGCCTGAGGAAGCGCTTCGGGAAGCAATTTTGAATGCAATAGCACATAGGTTATCCAAAGCTTTGGATAACCTATGTTATCCCAAGAAAAATATTATGCAAAGTTACTGTTAAAACAGTTGATTATCAAAGAACAATTCTCTGTCATTGTTATCGTAACACACATCATTG
>JAHJDO010000089.1 GCA_018812485.1 bacterium
CCAAGTGATGTGGG
Source organism: bacterium (assembly GCA_018812485.1). Lineage (NCBI taxonomy): Bacteria > bacterium. Next base: position 15 of record JAHJDO010000089.1, read on the forward strand.
TAACTCAAAGAGTTGTCCATAGAAAGTTAGTTTCCATAATTATTAAAGCCCTTGTAATAAAAATTACTTGACAGTATATAATGATTAGGTTATTATAAAATTCGCAAAGATTTATATAAAAAAACACTTGACAACTAATTTTAATTTTAATTTAGTAGTATAATTATTAAGATGATGAAGAAGGCAAGACCAGAGCGATTAGTTAAGAGGTTAATAAAATATCTAAATGAAGGAGAAATTACTCTCTCAGAAGCAGCCCTGGAGGTTGGAGTGAGTGTACAAACAATAATGAACTATAGAAATAAAAATTCTTTACCGAACTCGTTAATAATTATTCAACAGCTAGAAAGATACCTTAAAAGAGTGGAAAGAAGGTTAGAAAAAAGATAATGACAACAAAAATAAGCTATATTAAACGACCGTTTTTACTCACCCTTGGGAAAATAGAAGGGGCGTGTTCCCAGCACAGGAAAAACACACCCCCCAGTCGCGAAGACTGTAACCTAGGCTAAAACGATTGTAATGGAATTAAAATAAAAAATAAAGGCAAATTTAAGGACGGCACAGAAAATGATTCAAAAAGAGTTCTCTTCTCCCAATAGTCTGCTTAAAAACGTAGACTTATTGCCAATTTTTGTTTTTCACGGAAGTTCTGCGCGAAGATCCTATTACTATCGGGTTAGCAAAAAAGTGGAAGATATTACTTATGTTCGAGATTTAACATTAAAATATTCCGGGGTTCTAGGGTGCCCCGGAGAATTCGACCAAGATATCTGGATCATTATGCAATCAATGATAATTAACAAAATTAACGAAGAAGGCGACTGTAATGCGCTAAAATTTACAGTGGAAGAAATTAATAAAATTTTAGAGATTAAAAACGCAAAAGAAGCGCATAAAAAGATCAAGGAGAGCATAACCCGATTAACGGACGTGAATATTGAGATAAGCCTTCAAAGATATGATGATAAAAAGGGCGATAAAAATTTTAGTGTTAGCAATTTTAATATATTTGACATGGCTTGTTTTAAAGACAAATATGAAAACAAAAAATACTCTGAGTCTCATGTGATATACCCGTCAAGCTGGTTAATTAATTTGTTTATTCACAAAGACGCGAGTATTCCAAACACAGCTTTTTATTTTTCTCTAAGGCACGTACTCACAAAACGATTATATCGGTACTTGCTTGCGCGGTTCTTAAAAAGTAAATATTTCGCTAGCAGCATGAAAGAATTGGCAAACGAAATTCCTCTAGATAAGACATACTTGGAGAGCCCAAATAAATTAAAGGGGCATTTAAGCGAATTAAAGGAAAAGCATTTTTTAAAGGACTTTTCTGTGTATAAGGAATCAGGTCATTGGTATTTAAAAGCCAATTATGACGAGAAGTTTGAAGAATATTATCCACCACGGACTATTGGGGCAGACTTAGAAAAAATTGATTTAATAAGGGATAAGTACATTGCTCTTTTTGAAAAATCCGATTTAGGTCCAAAGGCAATCAGGGAATTATTGAGATACAAATCTGTATCAGAGATTTTGATGTATGTAGAAAAAGTGGGGAGGTCAAAACCAAGTAATCCTGCAGGTATGTTGTTTGCGGCAGTAAAAAACGACTGGACACTAAGAGAGATTAAAAAAGAAAAGAAAGAGGACATGTTAGAAGAAAAAAGAAAGAAAAACTTAAAAAAAATGAAAGAAGACAAAGAGAAATGGGCTGAACAAAAGCGGGAAGAAGACAAGATGAAAAAGATTTACGAAGGGCTTAGCGACAAGAAAAAAGAGGGATATAAAGAAAAAGCGACAAAGCAAATAAGGGAAGAAAATAGCGAGTTGTCCGAGGAAGTTGTAAAGGATTTTTTTCTCAAAGAACATTTTATAAGGGTAAAAATTCATGAAATGCTTAAAAAAGATTTGTGTCTTACTAATGGGGTTAACGTTAGTCAGTAGTATTGCAACGGGCGAGAGCGTTGATTCAAATACAGCGGTTAAAAAACTGGAGAAGATACTGCAAAAATCCATGGAAGGAATAAGCTTGGAAGTAGTTGAAGATAAAGCTTGTGACATAGAAGGATATCGCTACATTGCAGCGCATATAAAAAAGGATGGTGTAAGTCTGGGCAAATTTTCCGGGGTAACAAACGGCGAATGGATATTTTCTGGCAGAGCAATAAACCTGGAAAAAGAATTTGAGATGTTTTACTTCTGGGATCAGGAAGCATTTTTAGTGGATGAGGAACTGGCAAAAATAAACGATGGGATACTTGTGAGGGGAGATACAAACGCGCCAATCAAGATCCAGCTTTTCATAGATTTCTTATGTGGAAGCTGCGGGAAAGAATATAAAGAACTGATGGGAATTGTAATGGAAGAAAAAGACGTTGCTGTGTTTTTAAAGCTAGTTCCTGGAGAGGATAAAGATAATCTTAAGATTTCAAAACTTGCAGTATCCGGATTACTAGAGGGATATAACCTGATTAATGAGATATATGACTGGATGTTTGAGGGGAAAATTACATACAAAGATTTAGAAAAGAAATTTTACAGCACAATAAAACAAAAGGGGGGTGATGAGAAAAAGGTTGAAGTGTTAATAAATTCAGCACAGGTGCTTAGTATTATCAATTCGCATATAAGCGATTTTAAAAAGCTTGAAGGGGACAAAACTCCTTTGATAATGCTGGGCGGGCAGCTGGTGAAAGCCAGCGATGCTGGTGTTTTAAAGGAAGTAATTAAAAGAAAACTAAAAACAGAGGAGAAAGAAAAATGATAATGATTAAGATCAGAAAGATGGCAGGGTGGACGTGCAACGCTTATGTATGTTTTTTTGTGTTGCTGTTTGGATTTGCTCTAATTGGGCAGTTGTGTTATGGGGCGGACGAAGCGGCAACATCAAAGGATATTTCGGGGTTTAATGATTTTGCTAATACAATAACTGCAATTATGAGTGGTGCAATAGGCAAGACATTGGCGATGATAGCATTTGTCGCAGCGGGAATTTCGCTAATGAGTGGGAGATATGGGGTTGCGATTGGTTGTATTATGGGGGGCTTATTCTTAGCGTTTGCACCGGCAATTGCAAAGGCATTGTTTAACTAAGATGGCTACTAAGTGTAATAGAGACATAGACAAGCCTATGCTTATATTGGGTATGGAGCCGGAAGATATTGCGTTTGCAATCATGTTGCTTGGGGTATGTATGTTTGTTTTGGCAATGTCGGCAGGGATGGCTATATTTGTATGTGTGATATTTGTTTTTGTTTTGCGAAAACTAAAGGCGGGAAAGCCGGCTGGATATCTTGTACATCAGTTATATAAATACGGGCTGAAAACCAAAGGTTTATTACCCCCACATAGGGCATGGGTTTTTCTAAAGAAGAAAAGATTATATAGCTGTTGGCACGAAGAGGAGATGTACTAATGGCAAAAAAATACTGGGAGTTTTGGGGAGATCTGTATGAAAGAAACATCCGTTTAAACATTATCATAATTTTTCTAATTCTTTTAAGCGCCGTGTTAGGATATGCGTTGTTAAAGGTAACAATAAGACCGACCCCTATATACTACATCCCTTCGCAATCCGTAGCCGGCCTGGCAAAGCCAAACGATATTCCCAACTCTGCAATAAAAGCATTTGGAGCGTATTTCATTATGAATATGGCGAACATAACCCCAGCCACGGTTGATGACGCTTATACTGCTATCAAGAAATACATGTCTCCAAGATTATTGTCCATAAGCGAAGCTAGAATGGCAAAAGAACTGCCGAGAATAAAAAACGACAGCATATCATCGCTGTTTTCAATAAAGGAAGAGGGATTATTGGAAATTAAAGGAGAAGGAAGAAAAAGGATTTATAGATTAACATTAAAAGGGGAAAGGGTTGTCTATATGGGCAGAGAAGAGTTAAGCAAAAAGGACGTAGCTTTCAGTGTGGAGATGCAGCTAGTTCCGCCAACAGAGGGAAACCCATACGGGATAACAGTGGTGAACTATGAACAAATCTAATTTGAACAAATTTAAGATTACAGTGGTTTTCTTTTGTCTATTGTTATTGATCTCTGGTCACGCAAACGCAGGCGTAAGAGAGGTGTTTTGTAAAGGAGAGCCTGTAAGAATCAATCTGGTTGTAGGAGAACTAACAGAGGTAGGTTTTTTAAAGCAGGTGAGAGATACGATTGTTGGGTTCTCTCGCGAGGAAGTTTCTATAGAAAGCAAAGACAACAAGTTGTTTTTAAAGCCTTTTACTATGGTCAATGTAATGATGTTTGTATGTTTTGAAGATGGCTCCAGCATGCCGTTGGATTTAAGAACAGTAGAAGAAGCCGGGGATGTACAGGTATATATAAGGACAAAGACAGACATAGCACAAAATAAGCTGGAAAGAATAATAAAAAAAAGAAAAACATACGACCATTTGAGTTTCATAGCAGATATGGTGGAAAGAAGGTTTATTCCCGAAGCAACCGTAAGAGAAGGTGGGGGCGAGGTTGTATATGAAGATAAGTATATCCGGCTGAGACTAATAAAAATTTACGATATGGTGCTTTATCATGGTTATGTGCTTCATGCAGAGAACAGATCTACAAAAACGCCCGTGATGGTGCCTGTTCAGGAGATATATTTCCCTGGTTTATTGGCAGTAACATCTGAAAGAGAAATGTTGGAAAAAAGAGGGCAGGGAGCTGGCTGGGTGTGTAAAGTATATATGGTGATAGAGTAATGATAGAAGAAGAAAAGAAAACAGAAAAAGAGAATATTAAGAATAGGAAAGAGAAATTGAACATCTTGGATGTTTTGGAAATTGCCAAAAAATATTGGAAGGAATTTCAAAAGAAGCCTCGAATTTTTAAAAATCGAGCTTATGTTATAGGAGCTGCTGTGGTTGTATTAGTATTGGTCTGGTTCAGATCCCCTGATTATGAAGAAAGACCAGAAGAAAAAACCACTGGGACAAAAATAGAGGAAAAAACAGAAAAAAGCGGTGTGTTTTTTGATAAAGAAATCGACAAGAAAGCTTATGTTAAAAGACTTGATGGAATGTATGGTGAAGTAGCCGCTCGGGTTGAAGAACAGGAAAGACAAACACAGGGCTTTGAGAATTCGCTGGAAGATATAAATAAATCAGTCGAAGAACTTAAAGAGGAAGGAAGAAGCACAAGCAAAGACATGGCTACTATTAAAAGAGTTGTAAGTGACTTGAATGAGGCAATTCAAAAACTAACAGGAAGACCGATTAGTGGATTGAAGGCAGACGGGAAAAGATATTTAGGGGAAGAAAGGCCAGTATTTGAAGGAGAAGCAAAAACAGGGGAGTATAAGGTGCCACGGGGATCAATGGCTACGAAAATAACTGTATTTCAGGTTAAAAAAGAGGAAGAAAAAAAAGAAGTAGTTCCAGAAGAGGAAGAATTTCTTATGCTTCCTGCCGGATCTTTTGTTGACTGTACGCTTCTTTCAGGTGTTTACGCTCCTGCTGATTCAAGCAGGCCGTTGCCGGTACTTATAAGAATGGACGATGCTTTTATTGGTCCAAATAAGAGCAAGGTGCCTCTTGAAGGTATTTTTGGGCTGTGTAAGGCAACAGGAGAGTTGGTTTCTGAAAGGGCAATTTTGCAGTTACAGCAAATATCAGTAGTAATGAAGGACGGCAAAACATTTAATGAGGAAGGGAACCTGGGATATCTGGCAGGAGAAGATGCGGCTCTTGGGCTAAAAGGGAAAGTAATCAAAAACACAGGAAGATTAATTTGGAACGCCCTGTTTTCAGGTTATCTTGGGGGAGCTGCGGAAGCGCTGGCAATGGGGAAAACACAAACAACAATAGGCGGACAAGGGCAGATAGTACAAGATATAAACAAAAAAGCGACAGGGGACTATGCAGCTTATAGCGGACTTTCAGCAGCAGCGCAAAGAATGTCAGACTATTATATGGGGCAGCTTGAGCAATTAATCCCTGTTGTATATGTAGCAGCAGGCCGAAAGATAACAGTGGTTATGACAAAATCAATAAAAATAAAGGGATATAAATTAGAGAAGTATGACAGGTACATGGAAGAGGAGTATTAGCATCATGAAAACAACCGGCAAATTATTAGTTTTAATTACAATTGTTTCAATGTGCGGCTGCGCTCATGTACAGGATGAGCGTTCAGTAAAAGACATATATGAAAAATCAACAGCAAGAATAGATATAGAGAAAATTAGAGATACTCAAGACGGGCTGCACAAAAAAACAGGCTTAGGATATGTAACCCCATATGTACCGATAGTGTCAGCCCCAAAAACAATTAAAGTCTGGATTCCAGATTACATATCAAAAAAGAACCCAAATGTGCTGGTAAGCGGGCACTGGGTATTTATGCTGCTAACACCTGGGGGCTGGGAGCTTCAAAAGGAAGAAGGAAGCCAAAGGCCGAAGGCCTTGATCCCCAAAAAAATAGATCTAAGCGGTATGGGAGAAAAAAAGTAGATGGTAACAATGAAAGAGCTATCCAGGATATATAAAGACGCAGACAGTTTTATCAACTATCTGCCATGGCTGGAATACGAAGACGGCTATTATGTGCTTATTGATGGGGCTATTGGGCAGATGTATGAGATTGAGTGTCTCTCATCGGATCTAATGGATGAAAAATCACTGGAATATGTTGCGCAGAACTTAGAAACATTGTTTTTACGCTTGCCAGAAGAAACAGCAATGCAGTTTATTTTAATGTGCGATGATGATGTTGAAGACAAACTTGGAGAATATACAAAAAAAACCGGCTCAGATACTACTCAGGTAATTAGAGAAGCTATTAAGTCCAAGATTGGGAGATTAAGGGAAGGGACAAAAAAGAACCTACTACCAAAGCAAGGGGAATTTTATACCAAGAGAATCAGGCTGTTTTTTACAATATGGGAAACATCTAATCTTGCAAACTTTACAATAATTGAAAAAATAAAAGGCTTTATAGGAAACGAAATTAAAGGCGGAATTAAGGATATAGCAGAGCAAAACAAAATAAGCTTAGAGAAGAAGTGTAATATATGTGAAGGAGTGTTTAAAAACGCGGATATAGGCTTTAGAAAGAGTCCGCCTGAGACATTGGTTAAGCTGGTGTATAACATGCTGAATCCTGCAAGATATAAGGGGATTAAGGACGTTAATTATGATCCTGATAGATTCATTCGGGACCAGGTATTATTCAGTAGTGTTGAGACCAACGGCTACGGTCCCAAGTTTGAAGGAGTGCAGTACAATATAGTATCCATGAAAACCCTGCCAAAGGAAACGTTCCCCGGTATGCTCACAGGAGAATTTGAAACCGGAGGAAAGAGCGTAAGCATGCTTGACTTAATACAGGATTTTACGTTGGTTTTGAATGTAAAAATTGAGGACCAGAAGAAGGCAGTTTCTCGAATGGGAAAGCAGCGGGGCTTAATGCACCTTCAGCGATTTAACCTTCTTGGTCATAAGTCTGTAGATGCAGAGATAAGCGCAAAAGAAATGGATGAGACAATGTCTAGAATACATGGTGGAAAGCGGGTTGTGAATTGCAGGTTTCAGTTTCTTGTGCGTGAGAAACTGGTATCACCAGAAAAGGAAGATGTGTTGGAAAATCTATGCAACGAGATCAACAACATGATACACAAGGTATTTGCAGAAGGAGTTAGAGAGGACGTTATAGGATCCAGCTTATTTTTACAGTGTCTGCCTTTTAATTTCAGTGATAAATACGAAAGATTCATATGCAGAGGGAGAACGTTGCTATCTGATAATTTAGCAGAAATGCTTCCTGTATATGGTTCTTTTAGAGGGACTGGAACCCCTGCGCAAATTTGGCAAAACAGACGTGGAGAAACAGTGTTTTTCGACTTTTTTGATTCTGAAACAGCTGCGCATGGATTGTTAGCTGGAGTTACAGGTTCAGGCAAGAGTTTTTTCACAAATGACATTATTACCCAGAATTTACGAATAGGCGCGCAAATATTTATGTTAGACAAAGGGGATTCTTACAAGAAGTTATGCGCCCTATATAACGGAACATACATTACATTTGATCCCAATAAGCCACTTTGTATTAATCCGTTTGACGGAGAGCTCGACAACGAACGTCTTTCATACCTTGTAATGTTAATCTCCGAGATGACTTCGGGAGGCGACGAAAGGGAACGCGTTACAAGAGAACAAAGCGCCATAATACAAGAATCAATCAGAGCTGTTTATAAGGAAAAGAAAAAAGATATAGTTTTAACCGATGTAGCTAAGAAGCTAGGAGAAAGCCCGCAGGGAAAGCTAATTGCCAGAAAGATGTCTCCGTTTTTGGCTGGAAATCAGTTTGGCGGTTTTTTTGACGGAAAAACAGAGATTAATATAGATAATAATTTTGTTATTTTTGAATTAGGGCTTCTGGATACATATAAGGATCTTCAATCTGTAATGCTGCTTTCTATTATGTATTTTATAACAAAGCAGGTATCAGTAGCCAAGTTAAAAAACGTGAGAAAATACTTTTTAATTGACGAAGCGTGGAGTCTTCTAAACACAGAGAATACAGCGCGGTTTTTGGAGAATGCGTTTAGAACTTTCAGAAAATACGGGTGTAGTGTAATTGCCATAACCCAGCAGACAGCAGATTTTACAAGAACAAAAGCAGGGGAAGCCATAAGAGCAAATACAGCTAATAAGATTTTGTTAAGGCAGTCAGGAGATGTTATTGCCAGGATGCAGTCTGATTTAGATCTGAGCAAGAAAGAAGTTGATAAGCTAAAATCTGTAACAACAATTAAGGGGGCATATTCAGAAGCCTTTATAAAAACTGAGAGCGTAAGCGGAATTATTCGATATGTGCCGGATTCTTTTTCATACTGGCTCTATACATCCGATTCAAAAGACAACCGGGAACTGAATAAATATATAAAGGAATACGGCGGAATTGTAAAAGCTATAAATAAGATAAAAGAAAAGTATCCATATGGAGTACGTTGATGCGCAAAACTTGGGAGACAAATAATGGTTAGAAAGTTATTGTATAGTATGGCTGCCTTCAGCTTATTAATGACAGCGGGATGCGTGTCATCGCGCCTGTTTGTAAAAAAAGAATATGATGACGGCTATTTAAGAGGATTCAAAGAAGGCTCAAAGTATAACTTAAACAGGTACAAGTATGACGACGTAGGCGGGCTTCCGTACAAATACTGGACAAAGCCTATGGTTCAGAGAATATATATCCCCCCAAGAATTGTGGGAGGCTGTATGGTGCCAGGCCATTATGAATATGTAACAATAGTGCCTGGACAATGGAGAACACATTTCGCCTATCCAATAGGGGAAGGCGGATTAAAACCAGAACAAAACGAGAAAGGAGTACGAGATGTTGATAACGCGATCAAGAGTCTTTACGGTGTTGGTAGTCAGTCTGATGATGCTGACTTGTGGTACAACGATGACCACAAGCGCGGAAAGTCTGACGAAGAAAAACGAGACAAGGATAACAAAGCAACAAAATAAGGAGATTAAGGGGCTCATAAAAAGAGCAAAGGTTCAGTATAAGGGGGAGCACTATGAGAACGTAGTAGATTTATGCAAACAAGTTCTTAATACAAACCTAGAGAATGGAAAAGCCCTGAACAAAAAAGCTCTTAAATTAAAAGTAAAAGCAGAAGCTAAGTTAAATAAGATTAAAGAGCAAGCAAAAAAGGAAGCGGCTAAGAATAAGGAAGCTGAAAAACAAAAGAAAGAAAAAGCAAAGCAAGCGCTAATCGAAAATTTAATGAATCAGGCCAGACAGAAAATGAAGAGCAACGAGTATGATTTTGTAATAGCTCTTTGCGATGAGGTTCTCAAGATAGACGATAGTGAGATAGAAACGGTAAAATTAAAGGAAAAAGCGAAGACAGCGTTAAAAGAGAAGAAAGAAGAAGAAAGGCAAAGACAGGAGCAAGAGACAAAAATAAATAAAGAGAGAGCAATTAGAAGCTATTTAGATCAGGCAAAAGCGGAATATAAGAACAAGAATTATAAGAAAGCAGAAAGAGCTGCAGAGCATGTTTTGCAGATAGACAGAAGCAACAAAAAAGCAAAATCAATATGGACAAAATCAGATTCAAGGTTAGAAGATATCTCAGGGAAAGAAGAAAAGGAAGCCAGCAGGATAAAAATTAGAACATTAAAGAGCGAGTTGAAACTGGCATGGGAACAGAAGAAATATAAAGAAGTTGTAGAGATATGCAATTTGCTCCATGAGAATGTACCCGGAGATAGCATGGCAACAAAATACGAGAGAAAAGCAAAGGATAATCTTGCAAAACAGATGGTAGCGAAAAGGCTAATGGCCTCTACTGAAGAAAAAGAGGAGAAACAGAGAGAGTTGGACGGGTATGTCACAGAAGCTATCGAAAAATACAAAAAGAAAGATTATGCAGGGGCGCGGGATGCAGCAAAAAAAGCGCTAGAGATTGATAAAGATAATGACATTGTGTTGCCGATATACATTAAAGCAAACAGACGAGCGGATATGGCAGGCCCTGGGGTAGTAAAAGAGAAAGATACCACAGGAGCAGTGCCTGTATCAAAGCCTAAAAAGGATAAGGCAATGCGGGAAGAAATTGAGGGCAAAGAGGATAAATTAGAGTTTAAGAAGGAAGACATAAAAGACGCCCAGAGTGACGCTCTCTCTGAAAACGCAGATATTAAGGCAAAAATAAAAGAGATAGACGATTCAGGGCAGCTCCAGGCGCCTGCGCCGCCAACATCGGTCAAAAGACCTGATATGGATAGGTGGACCGGGCTAATAGACGAAGTTGACCAGGCAAAAACAGAGGTAAGCAAACCTGAATTTAATATTACTGTAGAGAAATTAGAAAAGAGCGTAAGTTTACGCTGTATGGACGTTGAATTACAGAAGCTTTTAGAAACTCTGTTGTCAGACGAATTTGTTCTGGTATTAGGCGAAGGAGTTAGTACAAAAAAACTTATCTCAATAAATGTAAAAGAACAGCCTTTAGGATCGGTTTTAACATCGGTTGTTACTCCGCTGGGATATTCGTGGAAGGTAAGAAGAGATAAAATAGTAGTTTTTGCTTTTGACACAAAGACATTCCGCGTTGTGCTGCCATCATTAGCGCATGGTTTTATAAACAAAATATCTAACGAGACCGAGACAAAAGAGACCGAAAGCGGCTCAGGGAGTGAAACAACAAAAACAAAAGCTAAAATTGGGGCCACGATTACCGTGCAGACAGAAGTGGAAGATATGTCTGTATGGGACGAGATTGACGCTAATTTAAAGTCTTTTATATCTGAGAAGGGGAAATATATTGTAAACAAGGGAGCAGGGCTAATTATTGTAAAGGATTATGGATACATCCTGGACAACATTGCGCAGTACATAACAAATGTTAATAGGGAGCTATCCAGGCAGGTTCTGCTAGAAGTAAAGTTAATTGATGTGTCATTGAGCCATACAAAGGAAACGGGTATCGACTGGGGAGCAATTACAAAGAAAGTTTCAGCTTTGGGTGTTGGTAACCTAACTATTTCAGGTAACTTTACAGATGCAGTATCCAACGGATTTGTTTTAAATGCTCAGGGGCCAAACGCAGGATCAGGAGATTCAAGAAGAGGCATACAAACACTAATCAAGCTGCTTGAGGAGCAAGGAGAGGTTTCTATTTTATCTCAGCCAAAGCAAATGGTCTTAAATAATCAACCGGCAGTAATTCAGGTAGGCAGAATTGTGACATATATTGCAAGTTCAACCAGATCTGTTACTGATACTGGGGAGTCTTATACTATTGAGACATCAGACGTTCAGGAAGGAATCACAATGTTTGTTGTGGCAAGGATAAATGAAAGCGGAGAAATATACGTAAATATATCTCCTGTCTTGACAACTATTGAGCAGATTCGACAAATACAGATGGGTGGCACAACTATAGAAGCTCCAGAACAGACAATCAGAGCAATGACCACAACAGTTAGAATAAGAAACGGAGATACAATAATTCTTGGCGGGCTTATATCTAAAGACAAAAAATATACAGATCAGTCAGTTCCTTTCTTTAACCGGATTCCCTTCATCGGGAAGGCTTTTGGATATACAGAAAGGGATGTAACAAGATCAGAACTGGTTATTATGATCACGCCAATAATTGTGTCATAAGGAGATTACATAGATGCGAATTGTATATGGAAAATGGTGCTTGATTGAAGACGATTCAGGGAAAGTAGAAGTTGTTGAATCAGATAAGTTAAGCCGAATAAATTTCGAAAAAAAGAAGATAGTTGTAGGTGTTGCGGATCATGACTCGCAAGTTTCTACAGAGCCGTCAAGCGTGGAATTAAGAGACGTTGACATTTCTGCTGTACAGCCAGCAGAAGCTCAGCTTTGGGCAATCTCAACAATAACCAGAGATACAATGAATAAAATAAGCAATATGGGAAAGATAGAAGGAGTCTATCCCATCGCGCCTGTAGTAATAAAAGGAATTAAAATAGAAAAGATTCCAAACCTAGAAGAGAAAAGAACCGTCTATATAGAAAAATGGAGCGAGAGCGAGGGATTTGCGGTCGGCTTTTGTGGCCAGAGAATATATTTTTGCGATTTTATTTCAATGAATCCAGAAGTATTGATAAGCGATATAATAAGAATACAGAAAAAAATGTCAGCCACGCAAATTACCGATATGCCCTTTCATTTAGTAACGAATAGTCAGGAAATTGGTAACATGGCGTTGGAAGACAACCTTTTTGGCGCAGGGGATATTGCCGTTGTACCAACGCATTTATCGCTAAAAGGGTTGGCACATGTTGAGGATATAAAGCCATTCAGGTATCCGGAAGAAATAGCAAGGGAAGAGAAAAACAAACAGCTTAAAAAGGACAGAAAGTTTATGGCAGTTGCCGGAACTATTGCACTAGCAATGCTTGCAGTAAGCGTTTGGTTTTTACATGGATTCCAGGTTAACACCGATAAATTAAAAATTCTAAATGACACAAAAAGAAAGATTAAAGTGGAGAATATTATTCTAACACAACAAAGATATGAAGCAATAATAGAGGCAAATAATATAGATATATTGCCTATTGTTCAAAAATTACAATTTATCTTTGGAAACAAATTCATTCCATTTGCAAATATTAAAAATAAGTCCGGAGAGATTTATCTAAACGCATATTTTGAAAAACCCCCTATTTTAAAAGAGCCAGGGTTAATTCAAAGAATCAGGGGTGTTATGAAAACAGCAAAGATAGAAGCGACAATTGTAAAAGGAAAGCAAGGGATAAAGGTGTCATATGTGGAATAAGTTTAAATTACTGGGAATTATGTTTATAATTGCGGCTTTTTTAGCCGGATTTTACACCATTAATACTTTCTATAGAGATATAGATTTGAAGAAGAACATAAAAAGTTCAAAGGTTGAGCTTTTTGCGCTTAAAAAAAGCATGGAAAGAATTAGAACGTTACCTAAAGCAGAAAAAGGAAAGAGTATAGATGTATTGTTTAATGAGCTTTGCAAAGAGCTTTCGCAATTTTGCGAATTGCTTAAAATCAATTATGGGTTACAAGCTGTCGGTTCAGTTGTTAAAGATGTAGGGAAGAAAAAGTTTACGGAGACAAAAGTCCAGGAAGAAAGGGTCCCTACGCTTGATTATGTTGTCAATAGCGAGCTTCCTGGCGTTAAGAAATTAGGATTACAATTTACCTATGAGATAACACGGGGGAATATTATAAGTTCTACTTATATTCTAGAGATATTACAGAAATACCCTGTGTTAATTAAGGAATTAAGAATAATAAGTGGGAAATATATTCTTAATTTTGATTTGTATGGGCTGGAAAAACTGTCAATAATTTTAGGAGGGTAATATGAGAAAAAAAGGAGTTTTTTGGATCGCCGGAATGTTCGTTGCATTAGGGATGATTATACCAAGTATAGGGCTATGCGAAGAACAGCAAAAGCAAGCTGAGGAAAGCAAAAAAATATACGACACAAAACCGTTAATCAAGCTAGAAGAGGAGATTTCAACAGAGGAGAAGCAGCTCAAATTGCTTGAGATAAAAGCGCAGAAGAAGAAATACGAAATTGAAATCAGAGGAATCGAAGCGCAAATGCAAGATTTTGAAAGCACGAATGGTGGACAGGCAGGACGCGTTTATCAAAGGCAGAAGATTAGAAGCAGTCAAGGCAAAGAAGGAGAGGATGTTAATTGGTTATCAAAAGCATATCTTAAAATGGTGTTTAAAAAGCAGAATGTGAACTATGCCATGATTTCATTTAATGATAGAGAAATTACAGTTAAAGAAGGGGATCTTTTTGAGGGTTATAAAGTAGAAAAAATTGCAACAGATTATGTTGTGATAAAAGCAGGCAAGATTATCGAAAGGATATCGTGGTGATGGTAAAAAGAGCGCATACAATTCCGTTAGGGCAATGGCTTTTAGGGCAGGGAGAGGTTTCGGAAGAAAACCTTGCAGTCGCGCTTAATGAACAAAAACAAACAGGAAAAGCGCTGGGCGATATATTAATAGAAAAGCATTTTGCTTCTGAAGAAAGCGTATATTTAGCCCTGGCTGGTCAGATAGGCTATGAATATATAAATACCCTTCCGGTTGGTTTGATTGATAACAAGGTGTTGGATCGTTTAGATATTAACGTTCTTAGAAAGAAGTCTGTTGTGCCAATCAGGCATAAAGGAAGCACATGTTTTGTTATTTCAGATCCAAGCGATGATTTGGTAATTAAATATTTAATAGAACAAGGGTATCTAAGTTATAAAAGACTGCTTACAACGCCAGCAAATATTGAGTCACTCTATTCGGAGATAACGACAAGCGATAAAAAAACTATTGAGAAACAAATCAGCCTGATGCAGAAGAGTGGAGTGGATCATGAAGAGGGAGAAATTAGAGAGTTTGTGCATAGGATTTTAAGTATAGCAATAAGTAGTGATGCAACAGATATTCACTTTGAGCCGGAGGGGTCTATAACAAGAGTAAGGATTCGTATAGATGGTATCTTATATGAAGAGAAACCTATTTCAATTAGTAGGCATAATCGCTTAGTAAATGTGCTCTATAGCATGGGGAAAGCGACGGTTTCAGAATTCGGCAAGTTTCAGGATAAGCAGTTTAGTATAGAAACCACCATGAAAAGGAAAGTAGATGTAAGGCTTTCTTCAATTCCTACTGAACATGGAGAGCGGGCCTCTATAGTTTTGCGACTGCTCAACAGAGAGAGGTCTTTGTCAGCTCTTAGCAAGCTTGGTTTTTCAAAGGATAGCTATAACAAAATACAAAAAGTGATTGAATTCCCGTATGGCATGGTAATTTTTACAGGGCCTACTGGAAGCGGCAAGACGACCTCTCTATATTCAATACTTCAGGAATTAAGAGGACCAAAAATCAAGATTATCACGATTGAAGATCCAATTGAAATTGATATATCCATGGTGCAGCAGGTTCAAATAAATGAAAAAGCCGGAATAACGTTCCCTGAAGCATCAAGAAGGTTTCTAAGGCATGACCCGGATATAATATTAATAGGTGAAATCAGGGATAAAGAAACTGCTGAGGAAGCTATACGAGCTGCAATGACAGGCCATAAGGTTTTTACAACACTGCATACAAACAGCGCAATAGACTCTATATCGAGATTTCTGGATCTGGGTGTTTCCAGGTGGAATCTTGCAAGTTCTCTTTTGGCTGTTGTTGCGCAAAGGTTGATCAGAGTTCTCTGCCCGAATTGCAAAGAGAAAGATGATCCCAGTAAATATAAAGGGATAGACATTAAAGATGTGAAAATATACAAAGCCAGCAAGAAAGGCTGCGAGAAATGTAACGGTAAGGGGTATAAAGGGCGAACAGCCGCATCAGAAGTATTTATAATAAATGATAAAATAAGATCCGTTATATCTAATTCTTTTAATATTGATAAACTTATTGAAGCTGCAAAAAAGCAGGGATATAGAACATTACTTGAAGATGCAATGGATATCTTGAAACAAGGAAAAACAAGTGTTGAGGAAATTAAAAGAGTGATAGGAGTAATGTAACAATGTTATCGTTTTGTTATAGAGCTGTTTCGAGTGCTGGGATAATAGTTGCGGGAAACATAGAAGGAGCTTCGCATAGAAGCGTTAAGAAAGGATTAATAAAGAAAAACTATCAGATTTTATCCCTATATCCAAATATAGTTAAGAGTTTATCATTGCTTTTTAAAAGACGACAGTTGAGCAGAAGCGCCTTAATTGACTTTTTTGGAGAGTTAGGTAAGTGCTTAAATATGGGAATGGATCTACTTGCGAGTCTTAAGATGATGCGTGAAACCACGGTGGATAGTATGGTAAAGAGAGTTTGTGTTCTTGTTGATGAGAGCATACGAAACGGATTTACTCTGGCAGATGCTTTAGGGAGAACGAACGTTATCCCTAAAATCAGCATTGCAGCTGTTAGGGTTGGGGAGAAAAGCGGCGATTTATCTAAGTCGTTGAGAGATTTGGCAGAGACATACAAAGTAGAGCAAGAGTTCGTATCAGAGTTAAAGCGCGCTGCAACATACCCTCTAGTTGTAATTAGTTTTTTGTTTATAGTGGTTATATTTGTTGGGTTTTATGTAATTCCTAAGCTAGAGCCACTTTTTGCAATCAGCGGCGGTGGAAACTTCATGACAAAAGGGCTTTTATTTCTCTCTTTTGTGTTAAGAAAATTTTGGTGGCTTATAATTATATCTTTTTTTGGCTTATGTTATTTTATAGGCGTTCTTAAAGAGCGGTTTTCCCAACAATTCTATGAAATTATCTACAAGATAAAGCTGGTTGGCGTGATGGCAAAAGAAACCGCTATTTCAAGAGCATTTCATAATCTTGGTTTGCTGGCAGAAGCAGGGATCCCTGTCCTGGATAGCTTAAGTATTGTTGTTGAGAGCATGCCATATAAATATATATGCGCAAAACTCAATAAAGTTAGAGAAAGACTTTTGATGGGTGGGTCTTTTGGCGAAGTGCTTAATGACGGATTCTTTCCCCCGCAAGTGTATGATGTTATAGCCAGAGGAGAAAAAAGAGGAGCGCTTGGTGAATCTTTTTTAAGTGTGGCTGAGTATTATAGAGGGAAAGTACGAGACAAGCTTATTATTTTAACTAAATTGGTAGAGCCAGTAATGATTATAATAGCGGCATTACTGGTGGTTGGAGTGCTGTTTTCGTTCTTTGTGCCAATATATTCAAATGTAACAAATATAGAGAATATAAGTACTTTAAAATAATGAAAAAAGGGGGTGAGAAAAGAATGATGAAGAGATCAATTAATCGCAAAGCATTTACATTGATTGAGTTGGCGATTGTAATGGTGATCATCGCCATACTTATTGGTGTATTAATTCCTACGTTTGGAATGCGTGATAAGGCAAATATCTCAAGAGCAAAAGGAGATATCGGGGGACTGCATGCCGCAGCGTTAGGATATGTAAGTGCTGGCAGGACAACTTTTACTGGAGTTAGTGTTGCAGTTCTGGTTACCGAGGGACATCTGCCCGCAAACTTTTCTGGAACAGCTTCAAATCCATGGGGAGGAGATTATACGGTAGCCGTTAATACGGATGCAACTAAAGTTGATATCGCTGCTACCGATGTACCGGCAAATGCAGGCGCAGATCTGGTAAGAACGTTTAATACAAAGAGTGAAGGAGCAGTTTATGCTACCACGACATTTACGGTTACGTTCTAAATATGGGTTTACGCTTCTTGAACTGGCTATATCTATAGTAATTTTAGGAGTATTGGTAATAATTATCGCGGGTACAGCGCATCAGAGGATAAAGGTGGCAAAAGCAGGAGCTGTAGTGAAATCAATGGCGGCTATTGCGGATGCAAGTGATGCGCACAGAAAAGATCAAGGATCATGGCCAACAACTCTGACTGATATAGCCAGTTATTTGCCTGCGAATTTTCAGGCAACAAATATGTTTGGAAACGGATACACATTATCATCTAATAACATGATTTTTACGGTACAGACGGATATTCCTTCAGGGATTCTAACAGCTAGTAGATTGGGTTCACAATTCAGAATAATTAGTAATCCGCCAAATGTTACATTGTCTTTAACAAAAACCCTTGAAATGGGAGAAGTGGGGGAGGCTGTTTATGATAAACAACATTTATATGAAGAATAAAAAAGCTTTTACACTTGTTGAAATTGCCATAGTAATGGCTGTTCTAGGGGTGCTGGCTATGGTAGCTACTCCCAGAGCTATTACTCTAATGAATACAAAGGCAGCGCAAAAAACGGCTGTAGAAACAAAACATATTCAGGACGCTGCTAAGTGGTATTATGTTGCAAATAGTACCTGGCCAGCAGATATTACAGCGCTGCAGACTGCCGGGTATCTGGATTCTTCATGGACGGCTAATAATTCTTTTGGAAATGCTTATAGTGTAAGCTCAACAGCAGACGCCTTTACTGTTCAAAGCAACATCCCCGCTGCTTATATAAATGCGGCAGCTCAGGTATTACCACAAGCCGTAGTAGTAGTAGAAACCATATCAAGTACTGTACCCCTGCCAGGAAGCGAATCCTCTCATGATAACTTGCTTCATAGATTAGCTGCTGCTACGCAGGAACAAAGGACATTAGAAGGGGATGTTTACACGCAGGGGAAAATTTATGACGATACAAACAATACATACCTATTGGATTTAAGCCCGACTGGAACAAGTTATGTACACAGAATTAGTGCAGATGACGTATATATCAGGCAGCTTAGTACTTGGGTAAGCGATATGACAGGTGTGCCGTCCGGGACCATAGCAATGTGGTCAGGCGCTAGTGCTCCTAGTGGCTGGGATTTATGTGATGGAACAAACGGTACGCCGGACTTAAGAGATAGATTTATTGTAGGAGCAGGATCTTCTTATGCTGTAGGAGCAACAGGTGGGGAGAATACCCATACTTTAACTATTGCTGAAATGCCTGCACATTCACATTCCTATAATGAGACATGGCATAAAGGTAATGCTACTTTTAACTCTGCGGCTAATTATATGACAGCCAGAGTTAATAATACTGGTTCAACTGGTGGAAATGCTGCACATGAAAACAGACCGCCTTATTACGCTTTATGTTTTATTATGAAGGGTTAAGTGAAAATAAAATGTCTAAAATCAAAAGTTTATCTGTTGTATAAGTAAAAGGAGAAAAAGCTCATGCTTAAATTACTTGCTTTTGTTACTTTAATTATAGTTTTTTCATGCTCTATTGTTTTTGCGGATCTGTGGGACGATGCAGAGGCAAAAAGCACAAACATAGAATATTATCAGTATTATAATAAAGATAAAGACGGGTTTGTTTATCGCGGTGGAGTGGATTATGCGCCGCCATATAGACCCGCTGAAAAATTAATTGAAATTCATACAAATGTAGAAGCTGGATGCGGCAGATTTGATTGGGAAGTAAATTTAAAAAACACATTAAATCAAGAGGCGCTTGATCGCTACTGGGAAGCTTTGAAAGGGGGAGCAATTAGTAGCGCACCCATACTTTTGTTGGAGTATATTTCTCCTACGCTTGCCGATATCGTGAAACACCTGAAAGCCATGAGTAATATGAGCATGGAAATGCAGTATGCAAGTTGCGAAAGACAACAACAACTCGCAACAAATTTAGGGCAAAGTCTTAGGAATGTAGCCCGTAATAGATACAGAAGCGAACAAGATCCAAGTGACATAAAGGAAGCAAATAGACTCACTAACGATCATGTCAATAAAGAAGACTGGGCAAGCGGATTAAATAAATATCAAGGTTCTGGGCAAATAGGCAGTGGAGAAGAAGGCTACAGCGTGATAGGACAATATCTAGAAAGCGAAGAAGCTGGAGGCGTGGGTAATACAACAAGAGATTATATAGCTGGGCTCCTGGGAGATGTTGTTATAAAGGGTAGTGGTTCCATAAACTGGAAGAAGCCAACAATTAATGAAGTTCAGATGTATGCGGATATTAAAAAAAGGCAAGAAGAGGTAGTGCTCGATCCAATAATAAGAAAGCTTGAGAATGGAGGAGAGTTTACTTCTGAGGATCAGGCTAAACTCTCTCGGTCGGATTTGATAGTGACTAAAGAATGGATGAAAGACGTAATGTTGTTGCCTTTAAATGAAAAGGAAATAGTATTTAGAGCGTATTTGACTTCGTATGCAGGACTGGAAACTTTAGATAATTTAGACAAAGCACAGAGAAATCTTGAAAAGGGGATGGGAGATCCCAGTATTTCTTTAGAGCAAAGAAAATACTTAGCGGCAAAAATTGATGGAATTAAAATTAAAAAAGATGGGATTGCAATTCGTGCTGAAGCGCAGAAAAGGGCTTATAACACTATGTTCGAGGCAATAAAGAGAAGCAAAGAGGTGCGGGCTAAAGCTGTTAAAGATACTATAGGGACTAAACCTGTTAGTGTTTTTGAAGGGGGTTTTAGTCCAAAGTTCACAAACCCAACAGCCGAAGAGTAGAGCTTTTTGGAGGAGAACATGAGAGCCGAAAATTTTAAATATAGTTTAGCAGTATTTTTAGTAGCTTGTATTGCTTTTTTGGGTTTAACGTGTGGAGGATGTAAAAAAGAGCTAACATTCGAAGAAGCAAAGAAAATTGCAGAAATTGATTGGGATAAGAGATATAAAGAAACTAAACAAAAGTTTGGCTATCATTTTAAACGAGGGATAGCGTTTGCTGAGGTGAACGATTATAAAAATGCAGTTGATGAATTTAAAGATATGCTGCAAATGAATCCCGAGGATCCAGATTTATACCTTTTGCTTGGAAGTTGTTATTCCTTTTTTGGAGAATACGATAAGGCAATAAAAACTTGTAAAAAAGCAATAAAACTTAATGCTGATCTTGCTGATGCACATTTCATGGTGGGTAAGAATTATGCTGCGTTGGGACGTTACAAAGAAGCGAGGGTATGGCTAAAGAGAGCAAAGGCGTGTAAAAGTGTTTCTTCTACTCCTTATTTAAATAGTCTTAAGGGGATTGATGAGGTTTTGGATATTGTAAATAGAATTATTTTTTGGAAAGAGAGCATTGGAATTTGGTCGCGATCGGCTAGCGATGCCAAAGGACATCGTCAACTGGGATTGGCATATCTTCATCTTGCTAAAAGTGGAATTTTTTCAAAAGACGAGCATATAAAAGAGAAACATGCTAAAGCCGTGAAAGAGTTTAAAAGAGAAGTTAAAATTAATTATAAAAGTCCTAGAGCGCGTTATAGAATAGGGGAGTATTATTTTGAATTAAAGCAGTATAAAGAGGCTAGGAAGTGGTTATGCAATGCTGCGCAATATGCGCCTGATGATTCGGAAATAGCGTTAACCCTTGGAATAGTTTGTTCGATATCTCTTGAAGCGTTAAAAATGGCTGAAATTTATAAGGATAATCCGGCAGAGCGTTTTAATCTTGAGGATGGATCTTTTGAAAGACAGTATTATATTGGAAGGGGGCACTATAGTGTAGCGAGATGGTTAGAAATAGGGTTTCAAAGTAATTTATGTGATCTCCGGAGCTCTCATTGCTTTGATTGGCCTCTTCACTATCAGAAAGCAGAAGACACATATAGAAAATCGCTAAAAATCAAGCCTGATTTTGCAACGGGACATCATGCATTGGGTGTGTGTTTGATAATGAGGAACGACAGAACTAAGGATCGTGAAGCAGTACTAGAATTTGAAAAGGCATTAGAAATTAACCCTAATCATTCCTGTGCGGCTGCTTCACATTTTTATATCGGGGAGACTTGGTATCGCTTAGCTTTTGATAAGTTTCCGATGAATCTTTTCAACAAAATGGAAAAAGAAAAGGCTCTCGTAATTATTTCACATTTGGAAAAAGCGATATCGGAGAAAGGAGTAAAAAAACGCCATGATGATGTGCATTTTTATCTGGGGAGAACCTACTTATGTCTAGGGCGATATAAAGAAGCGTTTAGAGAATACAAAGCTCTTCGAGGGATTAATAGAAAAAAGGCAAAAGAGCTATTTAAGATGGCAGGTGGAGCGTTTAAAAAGTGATTAAATTAGGCGCTTTCCCAGTTGATTCAGTATTGATGTTTTTGGGATTGTCTATATGCGGGAAAGTGCTATCTATGTTGAAAGTGGCCTACATAACGGTAGTTGCAATTAGTTTGGTAGTTATTGTTTGGCGAAGCGTTATGAATGGCGAAGGTCCATGGAGTTCGTCGGTTATAAACTACTTGCTTGTGATAATTTTATTTTCAATTCTTGTAAGTCATAAAATGGTAATTAGTATTAACAATATACAACCTCGTTCAGGTAGAGAATCTGCAGACAAAGTGTTTGAAAAATTCAAGGGACTTAAAAGTGATATGGGAAGCGTAAGAGTACCAGTAGTTTTCTTTAAAATAGTACAGAGTATAGATGAGCTAACTAATGCAATAGCATATATGATTAGCGGAGGGGACTATCACGCGGTTTTTTTGGATTTTGTCACATTGCAGGCAGAAGTATCTGCATTAAGTATGGGAGAGAATGCCAGGGGTAATTATTTAAGGTTTGTTGCAGATTGTACTTCAAAAGCTATAACTACATGTGAAAATGAAGGAGTAATAGTAACCGGGCCAAAGAATTTTATAGGTAATGAAGCTTATATAAAAATGTATGAAAAACATGTTAAAGGAAAGGGAACTGAGTGGACAACTACCGTTAATGGAGTGCCAATGTATTGTAATGAGGCTTATGACAAGTTAGGAAAGCTTCTGAAACAAGATGCAAAAAGGCAATTTACGGCATTGGAGCGGATGGGAAGTCTTCTCAAAAAAATATGGTATAAAATTCCAGGTATTGGAGGAGGATGGACATTTGCTATGGGTAGAAGGGCTCGTGGAGTAGGCTTAGAAGACCAAGTTTTGGAGGATATTGTGCGAAATTTTGAAAGAAAAGCAAGCGGAGACCCTGCCTCAAGCGCACAGATAGTAAGAAACATATCGCCTACAGGATCTTTTTTTGCAGACGCAGCTGGTGCCAAAGCGTTAGGACGCATAGGGCAACTTCTTACTATTCCAGCATTTTTGGGGATGTGTTCAACAGTTGTAAGGGTGTTACCGTATCTTCAAGGAGCATGTTTACTACTATTATATGCAGCTTCGCCTATTATTTTTTTATTGGCATTACTACCTGGGCGACTTGGTGCAATGTTGAAATTTTTTACTACTGTGCTGTGGGTTCACAGTTGGACTATATGCTGGGCGATAGCAGGATTGGTGGGAACCTTTGCTGGCGGGTTAATAACTATGGTGTCAGGGAAGAGTTCTTTTTGGATGAACAATTTAGAGATGCCTACTTTAACAGTTTTGCTGGTAATTTTAACTCCTTATGTATCTTGGGTCTTTATTAATGGGACAGTGACATCTATGGTGCGGCCGGAGAAAATTCCTACGGGGAATGTTGCAGCTGCAGCATCGTCTGCTGCAGGAAAGGTAGGGTAAAGCTATGGTAGAACAATTCTATATAGTCGGTCTCGGTTTTTTTGTTGTGTTTATATTCCTGACGTTAATAGTAAGCAACAACTATTTCCGAAGAAAATTTTTCGTATTTGTTTTTTATGCAGTTAGTGGTTTACTTATGCTTCTTATGGGCACTTATTTATGGTGCGTTTTGACTTCTAAAGAAGTACTGGGTGAGAGATTTGGCCGCGAAAACGAGTTTGCAGTTTTTGGCTTAATGCCAAGTGATATTATAGGGCAAATCCGTCAAGCGAATGCTAATTATACACGCCCTACAGAAACAGGAAGGTATAGTCGCAGAGAGCTTCTTGAGAAAGAAAAAAACATTAAAAGAGAAGCAGAACAGCAAAAGAAAAAAGATGAGTGGTTAAAGAGAAAAATAGCGAAAGGATTGGAGGATTAATGAGTTATGAGTAGAAGAAAAACATGGCTAAAAGCAACTTATTTTGCGCTATGTTGCTGCTTTCTTATGTTCTTCGCCTTTCTCCCCTGCTACTCAGAAAAAGTCATTGATCTTGGCGTAAGAGGCGAATATATCGAGCTATCCGATGAACAAATCAATGTAATTGCAAAAAGAACAGGGAAATTTGAAAAAGAAATGGCAACAATAGTGAAAGAAGGTATGGAAGAAGTAAAAGATAAAAGAGAAATTAAGCTGCCTGGTTTTCACACAAAACTTAAAAGACACACAGGATCACAGAAAAGAACAATTAAAAAACTAAAAGATGAGTTATTGTTGGAAAGGACTCAGGGAATATTCTTTTTTACATGTAAAGACGAAAGCTCAATAAATGCGGCAAAGGTATGGCAAAGCAAGATCAGCGCAGCAATTTGCATTGGTTATAACACGATAGAAGAAGCATACGCTTTTTGGGCAGAAATAGGGCTGAAATGCCCAATGCAGGTAGCTCAAAACGATTCTACTACTGAAATGTTTGGAATAACATCATATCCTGCGTTGCTTATAATGAGGAAAGGCGAAATTGAAATTATCGAAGGGATTTAAATTAACGTTTTTATTTTTTTTGCTTATTTGTTTTTCAAGAGGTGTTAAGGCTGAAGATGACAGCATAGATTGGAGCTGTGTAGATCTAAGATTCAGCGGTTTATGTATTTGTACAAAAGCAAGGATAGGGCTGGGAATTACTGTAACATTTTGGTTGCCGGAGATATACATTGAGACAGTTAAAAAACCCGGAGATGGACAATATTCATCGAAGAGCGCGGCAGTTGCGCAGAGTAACATTCCTATGTATTCAGGAACCACTACCTCTACCCTAGATGGATCGAATCTTCAGTTCAACGAGGTGCATGTTATGCTTAATAAAAAGTTATCAAAGAAGATCATAGACAAGCTAGAAGAGATGGATGGTAAGTTTGAATGTCCGGAAGGGACAGGGAGTAAGACTGAATATGGACTTTCCTATGTGTCAGAACTAGATGCAGTGGAATGGCGATTTGGACTAACGGAATGGCTGCATACAAAGACATTGTCTACGGTTCCTTTATCAGCGATTCCCGGCTTTTGCGCCATGATTGGAGCAGCAGGTCAATATGCAGGAGAAACATATCTAACAATTTCACAAGCGCAAACTCCGATTGATATGGCATTTAATTGGGCAAAGTCGTTATGTATGGGCTATTGGGGCTTCATGTATCCAAGAAGAGGCTTTTTTACACATCAGAGCGAGGTTGTAGGAAGCGCTGCGGACGCGTGGAGAGCATTAGAAATATGCGGATTACCAAAGCCCGGAGACAGAACACGCCACGTTGTTACCCAAAGGCTTCCTTATCCTGTTTTAATGACGGATAAAATCCAAATGATACGGCCGACTCTTGGCGGTTGTATGTTTCCAGGGAAAAATCCTGCATTATGGGATATGAAAAAGGTGTCTAAAGACGGGAAATACATGTGGTTATTCTGGAAGAAGTATGTTTGTTGCTATTGCGTGTGGAAATGGTACGGGAGATGATTAGAAAATATACAAATAGATTCCTTATTCTTTTTTTAATAGTAGGATTATTCCGCGCCCAGTTATTTGCAGTAGATTTTGGATACGATAAAATTGACTTCTTTGGTAAAGAGAAGGAAGAAGGTCCGAGAATTACAATTAAAACAATCGAGAAAAAGCCCTGTGAGGGTTGCGGGAAAAAGGGGAAGATCGTACAGAAGCAACCTATTTCAGAAAAACATCCTAAAAACGAGATAACACAGCTTATAGAAAAGAGCAAACAGCCAAAGATTGAAGGTTTAATGTTTTTTGTTACAGATAAAGAGCCGTTTTTAAGTCAAACAATGACAAAAGTCAAAGAATTCAAAGATAATCATAGCGGCTTTCAGATTGAAGGATATCTGGTAATGGATTTTTTGGGAACAAAGGGAGATAAAACAATAAGGGCTTTTAGGAAAGTAAAATACTTGGATGAGTTGGAATTAGCAGTAGATCCTTATTCAAAGGCTGGAATGGCGAGGAAATTTGATATAAGGAGATTTCCAAGCTATGTTTTTGTTAAAAATGATACTTATCATAAAATAGCAGGGACATATGTGGAGTTAGAAAAGCTGTATGAAGAAATATATAAATAGATTCCTTATTCTTTTTTTAATAGTAGGATTATCCGTCACTCAGTCATTCGCAGTGAATTTTGGATATGACAGAATTGATTTCTTTGGCAAAAAGAAGAAACCCATATCTCCCGACACACCCGTGTTACAAGAAAAAACCAAGCCTGAAAAAAAAGAAGAAAAAAAGCTAGATGTAAACGACAGGGAATTCTGGACAGAAGTTACTAAAACGCCTGACGGAACTTTAACATACTATAAACCCCCTAAAGCAGTATTAGATTATATTACCAATCCTACCGAAGAAAATGCCAGAAAATATCTTCTCTGGAATGAGAAAAAAATGGAAAGGATTGCAGAGGCTCAAAAGGTTCTTGCAAAGGCAGCGGAGAAAATGAAACTTTCCGGGACGTATTTCACAACGGAAGGGGGGGAATACAATCCGGTTGATATAAAGAAAGCCGGAGGGATTAATAAGTTTTTAAGAGAAAAAGGAATAAAAAACCAGCTTTTAATTAGCTATTTTATCAGACCTGAATGCCCTTATTGTCATGATGAAACAAAAATATTGCAGGAATATATAAAAGAGAACAAGAACATAATAATAAAAGCATCTATAAACCCAAGGGGTTTTGCAAAAGAAGCAATAGATAAAGAATTAAAAGAATTCCCCTTTAAATATAGCTTCGATGGCGGAGAGCACGATCTCTATAAAATCGCAACCTATCCCAGTATGATAATTACGGGACCCGACGGCACAAAATATAAAATGAGCGGTTTTGTAGATGAGGGGAAGTTTAAAGATACCTGCAGAAAAATATTATCCGGAAATATTAAAGAAAATTGAAAATAAAATGTCTAAAATCAAAACTTTATCTGTTATATATGTAGAAAACAAGAAAAGGAGAAAAGGGATGTTAAGTAAAAGAATTTCTAAGAACGCAATTTTGGCCGGGGCAGTTATGCTTATTTTCTTAGCAGGCTGTAATTCGCTAAAACCTATTACATTTACTAGCATGGAAGGACATGTTGAGCCGACAATAGTAGTGAAAAAAGAATATAGTTATCAAGAAATGCTAAAGGTTATTAAATCAGCTAAAAGCTCCCTATGGATCTGCGACATTAAATATGAAGATAATCTTTCAGATGAGGTCAATCCCGGGATAGTTAATGCAATTCTTCAAGCAGAACAACGTGGAGTAGATGTCAGGATTATGCACAGGGAGACAGGAGAACTTTGGCTGAATAAACTAAGAAGATCAGGGACTGTTAATATCCTGGTACCTCCATGTGAAAGCAGAATGGTAAGAAAAAAATCAAGGTATGTTATAGCAGATAAAGAAACAGTCTTTGTCCAGGATGACAAAGTTGATCATCGCCCAAGAATTATAAGACACTATTCGCGTGTTGGAGATTATGTTACTGATTTTAGTGAGAGGTGGAATGAAGCAGAAAAGAGAATAAGGAAGTATCATTAATGAGTAGAAGCAAAAAAATACTTAGTGAATTTGAATGGCTTGAGCAAAATGAAGGAACTATGCAAAGAACTATGCGAGATGAAAAAGTTTGCCGAGGATGCGGGAGTCCAAAAGATAAAGGATCGCCTGTATGTTGGGATTGTTATAAATACAGAAAAGACATAACGCCTTTTAAGTATTTTGATGGAGATATTTCGCAATGGCTAGAGCAAGTAAAAAAATTAAAAGCTCAGGAAAGAGAACAATGAGACAGAAAAAATTAGTTGCTTTTATATTATTTGCTTTTTTTGCAGGGCTTTCTTCCATATCATTTGCAAATGATATTACCCTGCACTATTTTTATGATAAAGGATGCAGAAACTGCGATAAGGCAGATAACCTGTTAAGCTCATTTATTGCAGGAGATCCTTATCATAAATATATAGTCGGGTACTCAAAAAAGAATAGGATTAAAATTACAAAACACAATCAAGAACTAAAAGATCAAGTTGAGACTAGAATAACCTTTGATACTGCTTATAAAGTAAAACATGGCCGAAGGCTTGTGTGCCCCGCTGTTTTTATCGGAAGCTGTGCTTTAGTCGGGAAGAAAGAAGTATTTAAGTTAGGTGAGGCTATGAGAGATCCTGGCAAATGTCTGCCAGTTTGTAATACTGGGGGTAAGGAAAAACTGGAAAGCATTTTTACTTCAATTTCTCTACCGGTAGTTATTTTTGCAGGCTTGCTTGACGGAGTAAACCCTTGTGCAATTACTGTTTTAATATTTTTTATTTCTTTCCTGCAGGTGAGAGAAAAAAGAGGAAGAAACCTTGCAGTGTTTTTATTTATTTCAGGTGTGTTTATCGCGTATCTGTCGTTTGGGCTGGGAATAATTAAGGGAATAAATAAGTTTTACAGTTTTAGAAGAATAATCGACTTAGTTGCAGTAATGTTATGTACATACTTTGCTATTCAATCATTCTTTGACTACAGAAAAGCTAAACTGGGGAGAGTTAGAGAAATGGTGTTAAAAACACCGGAAAGATTAAATAATATTGCTCGCAGATTAATAAGAAACACAAAAGGAGCTGTTATAATTGCGCTGCCACTGGGAATTATTATATCTCTGCTGGAATTTGTATGTACGGGCCAGGAATATGTACCAACCATTCTATATATGCTTAAAACAGGAAATAGAATTGCCAGGGCCATCCAACTCTTGACGGTTTATAATCTGGCTTTTGTTCTTCCTCTTATCCTGGTTGGGATAGCTTGTATTGCTGGGAGCAGGACTGATAGAGTTACAGACTTTTACAGGAAGCATTTAGCAACTGTTAAGCTATGTTTTTGTTTCTTTTTTACAGGATTAGCTATTTATTTAGGAACAACTTTAATCAACTGAGAAAGGAGTTTTTATGGGCAAAAAAACATTTAAACAAAAATTACCAGAAGAATTAGAAAGTTTACTTTACAAGAGCTATTTAATTGAAATTTACACAAAATATTGGGAAAACTTATTTGATAATCCACCGCTTTTACATGATTGTCTTATCAAAAAACTGAGTAACTTAGAGGAATCTGTAAGCAAAATATGTATAAAGATAGAGGCAGAAGATATAGGGTTTGATACAGATACAATTATTGATGGGATCGACAGCGTGTTTAAAGAGCAGAAGAAACAAATAAGTCTCCTACCTGTATTGTCGGGATTTGATTCTTCTAAAGAAATGGCGAAACTTCTAATAAAAAAAATAATGTTAGAGGGAATAGAAAAAGAACTTCAATCGCTTGGAGTTGAAGTGGCAAAGCTCACGACAGAAGAAGTCAGGTTTATTGATAAAAAAACAAAAATTGTTTTATGTCTAGAACCCCAAATCACTAATGTCCCATAAATAAAAAGGTTGGAAAGGTGTAAAAATGAATAAAATTATGCGTAGAATAGTAATTGTTTTTGCCATAAGCTTTTTGCCTGTTTTCGGGTTTGCTGAGGTAATTGGCAATGCTGATGAGATAATAGAGAATATCGCTAATCCAATCTTGAACAACATTCTGGATGGCATTAAAACGAGTAATGCCGAAAAATATTCAAAAGATTTTAAAGCATCCAGGAGAATGTTTATGCAAAAATATGATCAGGTACAAGCTCAAATTGGGAACTGGAAGTCATATAAATATCTCGGCTTCTTAAACAGAGAAACTGAGACAGTAGTTCTATGGAAAGGCCAGTTCAATGAAACCAATAATGATGTTTTGATCAAAATGGCCATATCTAAAGAAAACGGTAAATATTTGGTTGTTGGCTTGTGGTTTCAATAATAAACCCAGGGAAACTTATGAAAGCTTTATTAAAACCTATTAATCTCTTAATAAAAGTTATTACTGTGCCTGTATTAGTTTGCCTGGTAACGTCCTATGCTTACGGCGTTGTGGACATATTTGAAGGCAAAGAGGGCTGTATAAAAGGCAAGTATTGCAAGGTTAAGTTTATAAAGGTAGTTACTCCTGAAAAGATAATTGTAAAGCGAGGATTAAAGGAGCACAGCGTAAAACTTGCCGGGGTTAACGTCCCAAAAGAATATTGGCCGGAAGCAACTACTTTTATAAGGAGTTTTATCGAGGGGATAGTTAAACATCCATATATCACAGTTGAATTTGAGAAAACAAAGAAAGAAAAAGCATGGGTAGGTTACGTCTGGAAAGAAGGCTTAATGTTAAATTGGGAGTTGGTAAGGATGGGACTTGCAGAATATTGTCAAAAAGATATTACGGGAAATAAGTATGATCAGTTTTTACAAGGAGCAGAACTTAAAGCAAAAACAGAAAGGAAAGGAATGTGGGCAAAAATATTAAGAGGAGGAATGTGATGGGTGAGAAAGTAAAATATTTAAAATTAGTTCTATTGGGATCAGTGTGTTTTTTATTAGCAGGATGCGCTTGTGTTCCGGGAGGTATTTCAGCTTCAAGTACACCTCTTAATAACAAACCATATCATACACTTGGATATACCTCAGCAACTGATAGTAGGTTTCTTATACTGGGGTTTATCCCTGTAACAGGAAGTAACTCAACAAGGGACGCGCTTAATGAGGCAATTAAGGATGCTGGAGCTGATGCGTTAATTGATGTAACGGTAGAAGCATATGGACAATGGTTTATACTGTTTTCCAGGGTAGTAACAAAGGTAGAAGGAATTGGTATTAGGTTTGAGCATTATAAGCAAGAGCCTGAGAATATAGGCGTAAAGAGCAAAAATACGGATAGTGAAGCTATTGCAGACTATATTGTAGAAGCGGTGAAAGAAAAGAAAGAAAGAGAGAGCAAAAAGCAAAAGCAGAAAACAGATCCTGAAAAAACGAGAATGTGGGATAAGATTAAAATTGATTGAATTTTTAATTATATGCAAAAGGTTTAAAAATGGCAAAAATGAATAAAGAAAAACGTGTAGGCTTAAGACTTTATGAAAATCAATTGCAAGATTTAGAAATACTTGCCAAAAAGAACAATAGCAGTATTAGTGAGCAAGTTAGAGAGGCTGTTGAGGAGTATGTTTTAAATCAGGGGGTCAGGAACAGTCTTTCCTATATAAGACGGCAAATTAAACAAAAAACCACATTCGAAAAATTAAAGCTAATCGCAGGATTGGTAATAATTGCTCTTCTTCTTCCTGTATTGTTGGATATAAAAATAGATACTTTCAGGCGAGTTGCTATGGCAATCGGGATTATTTTAGGTACATCCGGATTTCTTTTTAATATAGATACGAAATATTGGTTAGGAATATTAACTATAGGGTTTGGTGCCTCATTTGTACTGCCGGCTTTTTTCTTTTCCCCTAGTTATCAACTATTGTTTGGAACTTTTTTTATCTGGCTTAGCCCGTGGCTACTCATGTTTATTCTTTTACATATAGGGTTAAAAGAATATGAAACAAAAATTAATAAGGATCATAAAAATGAAAGCACATAGCAAGTATTTGACAATCTTGTGTTTATTTTTAGTAGTTTCAATAGTTGGTTGCGGCGTAATTAAGAAACGCCCATCTAATGACCTTATTCAAGGCGCGCTAAAGTACAAATTACCTCCAGCGCTAAAAATAGTAGATTTAAAAGCAGAAGAATGGAGTTCCTCGGGCAAGCTCGGAGAAATTATCACTATTTTTTCTGCGCAGGTTATTCCTAGAGAAGATCTGGTAGAACAGATTGATTATATTGAAGGGACTTCCATTGTGAAGGTTGTTTTTCCAAAAACAAAGAGTGTTCCAATTAATGGGAAAGCGTTTGCCAAACAAGTTGGAGATCAATGGGAAGTTCAAGTAGAAATTAGCGAAAAGCACAAAGTGCTGTATTTTGTAGAAGAACCAATATCAAAATATCAACCGGCAATTCTAGCAGGAAGCAAAGAAGCAGAGAAACTAAAATCAGATCAATCAGATAAAATATTGCGTATAGCATGTAAAAAACTCGATGCAGAAATTAAACTGGATGAGAAAAGAAAAAAAATAAAACAAGAGCAACTTGATAAAGAAAAGCAAGAAGATATTGTTCTCCGGAAGAAAATGTTCTCAGCAATAGTCAATGCGTCAGGTCTTGTTGGTGGGACAGAGAAGAAGATACGCGATTGGTATATCTTCGTAGAAAACAAAGATCCTAAAAAACTTCTTTTTACCGGTACTATTATTAAAGAACTTATAATTGGTGGATCGATTCCTTTTTCAGGTAGAATTGAAAAGGGTGGAATAGCAGTCTTGAAAACAGTTGCCGATGACGAAACAAAAAATATTATACTTGATCAGGTAGATGTAACCGGACGTGTGACAGGAATATACTTTGCTTTTATGCCAATATCAGAAAATAAGGTAAAAGAGATAAAGGCAACATTAGAATATATGAAAGCATGGGCTGAAAGAGATTTTGTTATTAAGACAATAAGTAAAGAAGAAGCCATACAACTTCTTGCGCAAACTGAGTATTATACCCCAAAGGGAGAAGCAACGGCTTCAAGTTGCCACTATGGCAGTTCAGGGTACCCTAAACGGGCGATAAATAATGATTTTAGCACATGGCAGTGTTTAGATGATAAAACTGGGTGGCTTAATATTCGTTTAAAAAGCTCGCAAAAGTGTATGGGGATTTTGTTATATAGGCCTGACGGTAGTGTAATTAAGTCTGCAAATATAAAGATTAATAATGGGAAAAGGATCTCATTTTCGACCACAGCAGAAAAAGGGAGTCTTTTAATTCCTTTTAAAAAAGAGGAATTTATTAAAAATATTAGGGTAAATATTATTCAATCAGATAGACATACTGGATTTGCAGAAATAGTTTTTATTTCTCGCTTGAAAGAGAAAAAGGAAAACCAAAATGAATGAGAGACCTGAAGAAATCAGACTGAAGATTGAATTAGTCCCTTCCGCATCGTGGTATGATAATTTAAGAAAACATACATCAAAAGAGGATTGGAATAAAATACGAAAGAGGGTTTACGCTAGCTACGGATACAGATGTGGAATTTGTAGTACTAAGGGAAGATTGAATTGCCATGAAATTTGGGAATATGATGATAAAGGATATATTCAGAGACTTGTTGGGTTCATCGCACTCTGTGATCTGTGCCACCATGTTAAGCATATAGGTCATGCAGATATTTTGGCGGATGAAGGGAAATTAGATTACGAAAAAATTGTTGAGCATTTTATGAGAGTCAATAATTGCAGTAGAAATACTTTTGAAAAACACAGGGGAAAGGCGTTTGACGAGTGGAAAGAGCGATCGAGCCATGAATGGCAAGTGGATTTGGGAGAGTATAAGGATATAATTAAATATGTGGTATCAATGAATGGGAATAAAGAAGAGGAAGCAGGAGGGCTAACTGTTAGAAGCATTGATACTGTTGAACAAGCAGAAGCTTATTATCAGCATTTGATTCACGATGACTGTTATCAAAAAAAAGATGTGGTTGGACACTGGTTCGGGAAAGGAGCGGCAGCACTCGGTCTTGCCGGCGAAATTAAGAAGGATGATTTTGATGCTCTCATCTGTGGGGAAAAACCCACAGGAAAGCATATCGTAGAACCAAGTTATGGGAAAGCAGAAGGTAATTTTATAACAACTGATGAAATTAAACAGTATTTTTTCTGCCCTTATGCTTATCTGTATGGTTTTATGGGAAAAGTAGGCGCTTCTATGGAAAAAGATAAAAAGAAAAGACTATATGGAAGAAAACAGCAACATAGAAAATTAGAGACAAAGTATTAACATGATAAATAAAATTATTTTATTTCTAATTTATCGAGTAATAGAGCCATTATTTATTTTTTGTCCTGTTCTCCTATTTTTTTTATTGGTTAACAGGATAACAACTTCGCGAAAAATAAGAAAGCTGAAATTAAATTTTTTTATTTCCAAAGAGGAGTTAAATAAAAAACCTCGATTTAAAAGATTGGGGAAGTATGTTTACAAAGACAAAGGTTATAGATCTAAAATATTCTACAATCAGGATTATGGTATTTCTGGAAAACCTGACAGAATATTCCGCTTATTTAACGGGCTCTATATTCCGATAGATTTTAAGTCGAGAAAATTAAAAGACGGCAGAATATACGAAGATGAAGAAATACAAATGGTTGCGCATATATTATTGGCAAGGGCTAATTTCCAAAAAGCTGAGTTTGGGCTTCTCATTTACGGAGATGAGAAGGTAGCTAAAATTGAGTTAAAGGAGAATAAGTTAAGCAAACTAAAAGAATGTCTTATGAATATTCGTAAAATGAGACAGGGGAATGTTAGCTCTTGCCGTTTCGTTGAAACGAGTGCCAATATTAGCAGAGAAAAATGCCACCATTGCAAGGTATCTAGTAAATGCGAATATAGGAATTTTCGGAATACGAAAGTAGCTTAAGGTAAGTGCAACAGGAATAATGAAAGGGGGCCGGATATGGATAAAACAAAAAAAGAGTTGTTTTCCGATAAAGTGCGCGCGGGAAATCGGACGTATTTTTTTGATGTAAAAGAGTCTAGCCAGGGAGCAAAGTACTTAACTATCAGCGAATCAAAGAGAGACGAAAAAGGAAGCTATAGGCACAGTCGAATTATGGTCTTTGAAGAATGCGCTAGTGAATTTCGTGCTGCGGTAGGGAAGGCAATTAGATTTATGGGAAAGGTTGATTCTGGTATAGAACGCGGGGTATACGCACGATCTCATTTGAGGTGGAGTAAAGAAGAAGATGTTTCCGTAAAAGATCAATTTGCTAAAGGTAAACAAATTGATGAATTATCTAAGATGTTTCAAAGAAAGCCGACTGCTATAGCAAATCGTTTAAGCAAGCTAGGTGTCTTTTATTAATGTTTTTTCCAGCACATAACATACCTGTATTAAAGATTAGATATTTTGATATACTTGACCATATCCAAAAAAGGATAACAAGTAGTAAAGAAAACGTCCATTTTTCATTAATCTGGCAAAAATGGCATGTCGACAACTTCGCATAAGGCACCTTATTTGTCCCTAGAGGGTGGGTCACGATGTACCTATTCATTTCTGTATGTGCCCAGCACAGCACATTGACTTATTTTCTAAAAGGATATAGTATAAAACTTACGATTTTCCCGATAATTGCGATAATTTAACGAGAAAGGATAGTCATGGTTATAAATCCATACGACTCCAATAACCCAATAAGTCCTCAAGACTTTGCTGGGAGACAAGAATTCAAAGATGTTAATAACATTATATCTACAAAATAATGGAAGAGTACCGGAGAGGATGCTAAATAATATGAGCGAAGACGATATTAATAGAGAAATAAAACGTCTTAAATCCGAATTGTGGTTATAAATTTTAGATAAAATAGCTAAAAAAGAGAATAACTTATGGGAAAGAGGACAAAAGGAGAGATAGAAGCTCAAATCAGCGAGGCGATAATAAAGTTTGAAAAAGAATATATGGGCAGAGGCCCTATGGAGACAAAGACCTATATTATAAAGGATATGGTCTTGGTTCGCCTCAAAGGAGTGCTTACGCTTTCCGAGGAGCAATTAGCCAAGAGCGCTGAGGGAGCTGAATTAATAAAAAGGACACGTATGCAGTTATTAGAGGGTGCGAGACTTTTGCTGGAAAATATAATTTTAGATATTACCGCTTGTCAGACAAAAAACCTGCATACAGACATAAGCACAAAAACAGGCGAGAGAATTATTATTTTTACATTAGATCAAGATTTGGAGGATAAATTTTAAAACAAAAAGTGTTACCTATGTGCCCAGCCAGCACAAGATATTGACTAAATTCTTTTTTTGTTTTAGAATAAAGCTGACAGACGGGTAATATTTTGGAAGACTGAGGCAAGGACCCATTAGAATATAAGGGGTTGTTGCGAAGTAAGCCAACATTGAGGTTCCAAGTTTCTGCGATAAGCGGAAAACAGGAAGCGGTGTTGGCTTTGTTGTTTTATAAGCGTTTTTTAAAAAAAGGAGGAAGGGCGATGTCGAAAATGTATCTAGAAGCATTGGAATCCAAATTGAGTGAACGTGATTATGAGAAACTGGAGCGAATAGCCAATCCCAAAATTCAGCGGTTTATTGCTGAGTCTTGCGAACTCTGTAATCCTGAGAGAATATTTATCTGTAGCGATTCTTCAGAAGATATCGCTTATGTGCGCCAACAAGCAGTGTCTAGTGGTGAGGAAAAGCCATTGGCTATTTCCGGGCATACTTATCACTTTGATGGGATAGAAGATCAGGGTCGTGACCGTGAGGTAACCAAGTATCTTGTACCTAAAGACGATTCACTTAGCAATACCCTCAAGCAGATTGAGCGCGAGGAAGGATTGACGGAAGTAAAAGCGTTACTTAAAGGTACTATGCAGGGGCGGACAATGATTGTCCGTTTTCTTTCACTGGGGCCGACTAACTCTGTATTCAGCATCCCCTGTGTACAGTGTACTGATTCCTGGTATGTGGCTCACAGTGAAGACCTTCTTTATCGGTCAGCCTATGATATGTTTACGCAAAAAACAGAACAGTCAGAGCTTTTTTGCATCCTTCATTCGGCAGGAAAAATGAATGAGGATATGGTGAGTGTAGAGACAGATAAAAAGCGTATCTATATTGATTACACCAAAGACAC
>JAHJDO010000090.1 GCA_018812485.1 bacterium
AAAGGTGCACAGGAAGTTATGCAGGCTTTAGCGATAAACGATACTAAGGCTCCTGATTGGAAATATGCTTGTAAAGTTTGGCCACAACCGCGTACATATAAGCAGAATCTAGACGATTTGCAATTAGCCACCCATTTAGGGATAGATAAAAATGTAGTTTATACCACAAACACGGTCTCCAGAAATTTTATGCCCTATTTATTATCCGCCTGTGATATTTATGCCGCTCCGTCTCGTTTGGAAGGATTTGGTATGATTCAAGTAGAAGCAAATGCATGCGGGAAACCGGTTATAGGAATAAAAGCAATGGGGATGCTGGATACCTTGGTTCATGGGAAAACGGCTTTTTTAGCTGATGTTGCTCAGGAAATTAAACTTAGAGAAACAATTCTTGGAGATGAATCAGGATACGAGTATAGACATATATATACTTTTAAAAGACCAAGGACGGTAGATTACAGAGCTAGTGTTAATGATATTGCTAAATATCTTATGGATTTAATGCAGGACGCTGACTTGAGAGAAAAAATGGGTAAAGAGGGAAGAAAGAGGGTCGTTGAAAATTTTGATTATCGACTTATAGCTAAAAAGTTTGTTCAAATAGTATCAAAGCGTTTGGGGATTTCGTAGTATGAAAAAGAAAGATAAAGAATTTTTGGAAAAAGCGAAGCATGCTGCTTTAGAAGTTTTATTACATAATAACCATGGTCCATATCGTGGTTTGCCGAGAGCTGCAGGCTGGGGTTATCCTGAACCATATACAAGAGATTTGCTGATTAGTTCCTTTGGGATTCTTGCGACAAAAAATGAAAAGTTGATTAAATCAATGAAGCGTGTTCTTGAAACATTAGCGAAAAACCAATCTCCTTTGGGCCATATTCCTTCTTTAGTTCACGATTCTGAAGACCGTGGCTCTAGTGATTGTACACCTCTATTTTTAATTGGTGTTGGGCTGTGGAGGCAGGTTATGAATGAACCGGATTTTCTTGAAGATGCTGTTCGAAAGTCTGTTACATGGATGGAATATCGCAGCCCTACTAATCGCATTATGGTTTCACAATTACCAACCAGCGACTGGCGTGATGAGCAGTGGGTTTTAGGATATGGATTATTTGTGAACACACTTGTTTATATTTATCTTAAATTGTTTGGATTAAATGAACGGGCTGGAATTCTTAAAAAGCATATGACTCGTTTTACTGTAAAAGATGACAAGCAGAACCGCCATGTCCATGAAGGATTAATGCTGCGGTCTAAACCATATTATGCAATATGGTCCTATAAAATATATAGAAGTGAACGCTTTGATTTGCTAGGCAACAGCCTTGCAATCTTATCCGGAATAGCGCAACCTTCCAGAGCGAAAAAACTTATTAGTTGGATAGAGGCTGAATGCAAAGCGATGACGGATAGAGGAGAATTGGCTGTTGATTTACCCCCTAATTTTTTCCCTTATATCAAAGAAGAAGATCCTGATTGGATGCTACGTTATAAGAAATACAATCAGCCGGGAGAATATCATAATGGCGGTATCTGGCCTTTTGTTTGCGGGTTTTATATTGCGGCTTTAGTTTCTGCGGGGATGTTGAATCTGGCAAAAAGAAAATTACTATCTTTGGCAAAACTTGTTAAACAGACAAGGGAAGCAAAAACTGAGTTCGGATTTAACGAATGGCATCGCGCACAAGACGGTACACCCCGGGGACAGAATTGGCAAAGTTGGTCTGCTGCTATGTATCTTTATGCTGCTGAGTGTGTAGAAAAGAAGAGAACTCCCTTTTTCGAGGAAATTAGATAAATGGGTCACAATTCAACCAATTCAATACTTAATCGCATTGCGTTCATCGGCAACTACTCGCCGCGCCAGTGCGGTATCGCCACATTTACCACCGATTTGTGTGAGGCCATCGCCGCCAAATATAGTCAAACAACCTGCATTGCCCTGCCGGTCAATGACATCAAGGCCGGTTACGCCTATCCGCTCCGCGTTAGGTTTGAGCTTACGGAGAAGGATATTGATTCCTATCGCCGTGCTGCTGACTTTCTAAATATCAACAACGTAGATCTCGTATCCCTGCAGCATGAGTATGGCATTTTTGGCGGACACGCGGGCAGCCACATCCTTGAGCTCTTGCGCGAATTGCGGATGCCTATCGTCACGACACTGCACACCATTCTGCTCGACCCCGACCCCGATCAGAAGCGGGTGTTGGAAGAAGTCGCGGCCCTGTCTGATCGTCTGGTTGTTATGAGTAAGCGCGGCGCGGAATTCCTGCATGACGTCTATGGCGTGCTGCCGGAGAAGATTGATCTGATCCCGCACGGCATCCCTGATGTGCCCTTTGTAGACCCAAGTTTTCACAAAGACCTGTTTGGGGTCGAGGGCAAAATCGTCTTGCTCAGCTTTGGTTTGCTTTCGGCGAGTAAAGGTATCGAAAATGTCATCGCTGCTCTGCCCGCCATTTTAGCCCGGCACCCGAACGTGGTGTACATCGTCCTTGGCGCGACCCACCCTCATGTCATGCAGAATGAAGGCGAAACATACCGGCTGTCCCTGCAATGGCTGGCTCAGGAGAAAGACGTGGAAGGGCAGGTGATCTTTTACAACCGCTTTGTAAGTTTAGAAGAACTTGTTAAATTCATCAGTGTAGCGGATATTTACATCACGCCCTATCTCAACGCAACGCAAATCGCCTCCGGCACACTCGCCTACACCCTGGGAGCGGGCAAGGCGATAATTTCGACACCGTATTGGTATGCGGAAGAGATGCTGGCCGAAGGACGGGGAGTGCTGGTGCCGTTCCGGGATCCGGCAGCACTGGCCGATCAGGTGATTGACCTTTTAGACAACGAGTCCCAGCGCCACGCCATGCGCAAACGGGCCTATGTGTTTGGGCGAGAGATGATCTGGCCGCAGGTAGCAAGCCGTTATATGGAATGCTTTGAACGCGCGCGCGCGGAACGCCGTCATTTTATTCACCCTGACTTTGCGGTTAAACCCCTGGACAAACACCCGGGCGAATTGCCGCCTCTCAAGCTGGACCACTTGCATCATATGACGGATGAAACCGGCATCATGCAACACGCCATTTTCACGGTGCCCAACTATCGCGAGGGCTACACTACCGATGACAACGCCCGCGCGCTGATGGTAAGCGCCCTTATGGAAGACCTTGGCAACGAAGAGGCCTTGGCACTAGGCTCCCGTTATCTGGCCTTTATATGGTATGCCTTCAATACGAAAACCGGACGCCTCCGTAACTTTATGGATTACCAGCGCAACTGGCTGGAAGAGGGCGGTTCCGACGACAGCCACGGCCGAACATTGCGGGCGTTAGGCACCGTGTTGGGTCGCTCGAATATGCCGGCCTTGCACAGTATGGCGGGCTGGATGTTCGAGCAGGCTTTACCCGCTATTCTTAACACACCCAGCCCGCGCGCTTGGGCTTTCGCGATCATTGGCATCCAAGAATATCTACAGCGGTTTGCCGGTGACCGCCAGGCTGACCAGGTTCGCGAGAAATTGTCCGGGCGGCTGCTGACGTTGTATAAAAACCACCACTCAGATGAATGGTGCTGGTATGAAGACCGGCTGACCTATTGCAACGCCGCGTTGCCGCACGCCTTGCTCCTATGTGGCCAAGCGATGTCCAATGCCGCCATGACCGAAACCGGATTGGAGTCGCTGAGTTGGCTGGCCGACTTGCAACGCGCGGACGCGGGGCATTTTGTTCCTATCGGATCCAATGGTTTTTATCCGCAAGGTGGTGAGCGGGCCCGGTTCGATCAACAGCCGGTGGAGGCGCAGGCGATGGTCTCTGCCTGTCTCGAAGCCTACCGGATCACGCTTGATGAACGCTGGCGCAAGGAAGCCCGCCGCGCCTTTGAATGGTTCCTTGGGCGCAATGATCTTAATCTGCCCCTTTACGATCCGACGACAGGCGGTTGTCGGGACGGCCTGCATCCCGACCGCGTGAACGAGAATCAGGGAGCGGAGTCGACGCTGTCCTTCCTCCAAGCCCTGCTGGAACTGCGGCTGGCTGAGAATATTATTATTGGGTAAAATGAATCCCAATCCGGGCTGGTGCTGGGACGGACATCTTACAAAGATGGCAAGTATAGCGGGCATGTCTTATTCAGAAACGCTGGAGGCTATCTTAAAAGTAGGTGAACAACGATTGAATATCCAGTAGATAATTAGAGCGGTTTTTTATATACAGGCAAAGTATGCCCTTTTACTTTGTCCTCCAGTTGATTCGGACAAACAGGATTTTCACCTATAGGATTAACAATATACGCTTTAGTGCCGGATGGACACTCCAATTTTTCAGGAAGACACTCTGGAACTAAATCTTCCATGGTACAATTAGCTCCATTCTCTCTCTTATTGCTGGCTGCCCATTTCTCTTTTGCCCATACAATTTTCCTCATATTGGTTAAGCACGTTTCTTTCCTATAAGCTACCTGATCTTTAATATAACTAGGCACTGCCATTGCACCTAAGAGGAAAATCACAACTATAATAATAAGAAAATCCACTCTATCCAGTCTTTTCATGGGTACATCTCATCCTTAACTGTTTCGCCCCTTTGTTCCATTTCAATATATTTTTCCATTTTCTTTATGTGTCTTCCTGCAACCTCAGATTGTGACCAATTTTTATATCCCTTTTTCTTAACAGATTCCCATATTTCCAAAGATTTTTGCCAGTTATGCTGCTTTGCATAGCTATGAGCAAGAATGTGAGAAACATACATTGGATGGTCTTTACACTGCCCAGCCAATGCGAAGTACTTAACAGCTTCTGCATATAATTTCAACTTATGGTAATAAACCCAACCGCACTCAAAGAATAAGTCATACTTATCTTGATTAAATTTTATGCCTTCTTTTAGTATATTAATATCTGCCCAATAGCATTTTTCTTTTATTTCAGGATCCTTTACAGCTGCGCTGAGGTTATATCCGATATGCCATGCCCATAAAATCCATGCGTCAAGAAAATGCGGGTCAAGCCATGTAATCGTTCTGAAAATAGGAAACATTTTCTCTTGCTGCTGGTGATCCCAGTAGTAATCTATTCTAAGCCACATTAAATCTACAACAATATCCTTGAAACCAAAGAGAAATTGCCCCAAGAATTCCCCTGCCGGAGCGGTAACCAATTTTCTCTCTGGATGCAATTTATCCAAATCCTTATCTA
Organism: bacterium; assembly: GCA_018812485.1. Lineage (NCBI taxonomy): Bacteria > bacterium. The sequence continues at coordinate 5,204 of JAHJDO010000090.1, forward strand.
TGCTCTTATGCAACGGAATAATTACAACCAGCAATATTAAAATAATAAGAGGAAATATGAAATGTATCTTTTGAGGTCTGAATTTCATACTTCTCTCTTTCTAAAAAATAATATGGCCAGAAGCGTAAATATTATTATATAGTTCAGCCCATAAACAGTAACTTTAAGTATGTGCAGGACTGATACTGCTGTGCCATGAACAATATCACGATTTACATTAAAATTACCAAAATTGGGCAAAAGGTAATAGGCCCCATCAAGTACAAATTTCAATATGGCACTGCCTTTTGAGGCCAGATGTCTAAGATACTCAAATATATTTCCTATAATGTAGATAAATAGTGTTAAAGCTATACTTATCCACATGGTAGAAAATGTTGAAAACATAAGAGCAATAGAACTAAGTAAGGATAAACTAATAAAAATTAGAAACATAGCTTTGAATATTTCAAAATTCAGTACGCGCTCTTTTAGATAAAGCACACTTAAAAACACACCAGTCATAAAACAGAGATTAATAAATAAGGCAAACATTGCGCCAAACAGCTTTCCTAAAATAAGCTCATATCTGTGAACTGGTTTAGAAAGCACCGCATATATTGTTTTTTTTTCCAGTTCTTCAGTAATTAATCTTGCTCCGAGAATAACCGCTATTAGCAGCCCAAAAATTGTTATAAAGAAAAACCCCATATCTTTAATCATTTTCATCTCTTCCCGCGGAGTAAAAAACGAAAACATCTTTGTGCTTCCAATAGTAACTAGAGCAAAGATCAACATAATGTTAAACATCTTCCCTCTTAATGCTTCTTTAAAGGTATTTTTTGCAATTGCAATGATTCTCATTTTTTCTCCTCATAACGTTCTAGGCATTATTGTATAAAATCTTTTCAATGTCTACATATTTGTTAACAACAACATCCATGCTTTTACGTCCTGAAGTATATGGTATTATACCCAGTATTGGTACCCTGCCAAAAGCTCTTATAACTTGGGGATTTGTTTCCTCAGACATCTGAATATCTCTGCTAGTCTTGTTTATAATAATGCCTATTACCTTAAGTCCTGACCTTCGCGCATGATACAGACTCAGAAGAGTGTGATTAATGCTGCCCAGCCCTGCTTTTGCAACAACTATAATAGGAAGTTTCATATCTCTAGCAAGATCAGAAATCATATAATTGGATGTTATTGGTACAAGAAATCCGCCACACCCTTCAACAATTAAAAAATCGTATTTATCCGTAAGGTTTCTAAAAGAGGTAAGTATTTTTTTTTTGTATATTTTCTTTCCTTCAAGCTTTGCGGCAACATACGGAGCTAAAGGATGTTGCAATATATAAGGATTGATATGGCTGTAAGTGTCTTGAATTTTACTCATTCTGATCAGATATTCAGTGTCCTTACCAACAAGTTTGCCTTTTTTATATTTTCCTCCTGTCTCAACAGGCTTCATAACACCCACATTTATCCCCATGTTACGAAGCAGTCGAGCCAATCCTCCAGCTATAACAGTTTTGCCAACTTCAGTATCAGTACCTGTAATAAAAACGCCTTTTCTCATTTTTGCCCTTGTGCAATCAGTATGTCGTAAGTTGCAAAAATCTTATTATTCTTGGAATATTTTTTCGCATACACTTCTTTCATTTTGTTCATTATTTTTCTATTGCCCAATCCATCTCTTGAGCCACACAGATGATTGTGAGACCCTATAGACCTAAGATAGGTCAACAAATTCATAACATTATCATAATATATCCTCTGCGTAATTTCTCCTACATTAATGCATCTAAATCTATTAAGAAGACCAACAAGTCTTCTTTCATCAACAAAGCTCAGGCAATGAGAACTTGGATGCGTACCCATAATATTATGCGCCTCTATAAAGGAACTGCCAAGTTCGCACAATGTCTCTCCTCCAAACATTGAAAAAAGGAATTTTCCTTCTGGTTTTATAACTCTATATAATTCACTTATCCCTCTGGAATAGTTTTCCATCCACTGATATACAGAATTTGAAATTAGTATATCAAACATATCATTCTTATACGGTAAAAATTCAGCATCTGCCTGCACGAAACTAGTTCTATTAATACGCTTTTTTGCTGAGGATATTTTGACCATTCCAAAGGCAAGGTCAACAGCATATATTTTTGCGTTTGGAAACGCACACTGAAGCTTATCAATAAGATAACCAGTTCCTGTTCCTACGTCCAGTATTCTCAAGGCACATTTAGACTTATCCAGCATTGAGACCAGTATATCTGCGATCTTAAACTGCAGTTCAGCAATATTATTATACGTTGAAGCACTTTTCGAAAATGAGGACTTTGTCCACTGCTTAAAATTCATAATCTCTCAAAAACCCATCCAATAAATTATTAAACTCCTCATGTTTCGTTACAAATGGAACATGTCCTGTGCTCTCAAACGCATGAAGAACAGAATTTTTTATTTTGCTATGCATGTAATCTGCGCAAGCATAAGGACATATCATATCACCTTTCCCATGAATTAGGAGAGTAGGAACTTTTATAGAGTGTAATTTATCTCTCAGGTCACAATTTCTAAGCAATAGTAGATCCTGTAACATTGTATTTTTGTTACATAGATTTGACGACTCCTTTATTAAATCCAAATCTTCTTTTTTAAAATCTGCATTCTTCAAAATAAGACTTGCAAAATTGCTTAACATTCTCATAGGTGATTTTCTGAACTTGTTGATAAAGCTTTGCATGGCAATGTGTGATATACCCGCATTATAATCCTCTGAAGCAACAAATTTTGCAGGAGTGCTTACAAGGACAAGCTTTGTCACATACTCAGGGTATTGAAATGCAAAATTAATAGCAATCATGCCACCCATTGACCAGCCTACAAGGTTAATGTTCTTTAATTTTAATTTTTTAATGACTCTAAATATATGTTCTGTGTGTACTCTTATACGATCATCAGAGGCATTGGCATCTTCTTCAAGGGATATAGCAGCAGTTCTGTAGTTCTGGCTGAAATACTCTATTTGATGCTTCCAGATACTTTTGCTAATTCCCCAGCCTGGAATAAATAAAAGAGGAGGGCATAAGTTAGTCATCTGTATTCAATTATATCTTCTCTAAAATAAAGATGTCGCAGACAAAACTTAATAAAATTCTATCTGCGACACACAAAACAAAAGACAGGTAATTATTTTTTACCCATTATACGATACATACCTGTACCGCAGCACGGACAAACGCCCTTCATTGCTTTTCTGCCATTCTTCATCGTAACTTCCTTGGCGTTCTTCATTTCTTTCTTAGCTTTACACTTTACACAATAAGCTTCTGCCATACTACACCTCCTTACGGTTTTTAAAACAACGTTGGTCTAAGTTTATCATCCCATTACCAAAAGTCAATCTAATTGTATGATTAAAGATTCCTCAAGAAACTTCTTTGTTTCCAGAAATGCTTTTGCTCTATGGCTTATTTTGTTTTTTATCTCAGGACCCAGTTCTGCAAAGGTTTTATTATATTGGGGAATAATAAAGAGAGGATCATATCCAAAACCTGTTTTGCCTTTAGGTTCAAAAGCGATTATCCCTTCACAAGTGCCTTTTATGATTTTTTTTACTTTGCCTTTGTCTGCAATTGCAACAATACATACAAATCGCGCCGTGCGATTCTTAGGAGGAACATACTCCATGAGACGAAGAAGCTTTCTGTTATTATCATCGTAAGTTGCATCTTTACCTGCAAAACGCGAGGAATAAACGCCCGGCCGTCCTTCCAAAGCGTCCACCTCTAGTCCTGAATCGTCAGCAATAGCCAACTGCTGCGTGAATTTACTTACAACAATAGCCTTTTTAATTGCATTTTCTTCTATACTCTTTCCGTCCTCTGCAACCTCCTTCAATCCAGGGAAGTCTAACGCAGACGAGATTTCTACACTTAAACTGCCAAGAATCTTCTTAATCTCTTTTATTTTATATCTGTTTCTTGTTGCCAGAACTATATTCACTCTATTTACCTTTTATCTTTTCAAGCTTTGCGTATTTAGTAAGCAAAAGACGTTTTTGATTGTCATTATCAAAATGAACTGTTATTTTCAAACTCTCTCCAACACCGCTATGATCAATAACAGTTCCCTTTCCCCATTTTGTGTGCATCACCCTATTGCCAATACTATACTCTCGTTTAACAATATGCTTAGTCATAGTTTTCCCCTTTATTAAAGTGTTTATCTGCCATTCTTGTTATTCTATTTAGAACGATCTCAAGTTCCCTGCCTTTTTTTAGTTTTTCTTCTTTTGAAGTATCTGATGGAACATAAACAGGAGAACCAAAAGTTACTACAGCCCTGGTGAAAGGATGTGGAAATACAAACCTATCCCAGCTGTTAAGTCTTGTGTTTCTGGATGTATTGAATGTCATGGGAACTATCGGACATCCGGACTCGGCCGCTATATGAATAACTCCTTGCTGTACTTTTTCAGCCGGACCTCTTGGCCCGTCCGGCGTTATTCCCATATCAGAACCTTCTGATAACCTTTTAAGCATCTCCTCATGAGCATTTTTTTCATAATGCCTGCTAGATCCTCTAATAAACGAATACCCAAATCTTTTAATAACCCTTGCTATAAATTCTCCATCCCTGCTCGGACTTATTAAGACACATATATTCCCGCCTAACTTGTACCTGTAATAATACACAGTTAAAAACAACCTGCTATGCCATGTAGCAAGTATAATATTTTTGCCTTCTCTTTTTAATTTTAAGTAGTTTTCTTCTCCTTTGGTTTCAAAGACTATGCTTCTACCAATGCCTCTAATCAATATCCATGCTAGCCATGGAATTACTCCTGACTTAAAAACCCTGTGTATTCTCATTTTTTAGTATTCACACGAAACTGAAGATCATGCAATTTCTTGTACAAACCTCCCTCTTTGACAAGTTCCTCATGTGTGCCTGTTTCTATAATTTTGCCGTCTTCAACTACTATAATTTTATCCGCGTTCATAATAGTGGAAAGCCGATGCGCAATCACAAATGTGGTACGATTGGCCATAAGATTATTTATTGCCTTCTGGACCAGATATTCTGATTCAGTATCAAGAGCAGAGGTCGCTTCATCAAGTATAAGTATAGGAGGATTTTTGAGAATAGCTCTTGCAATGGCTATTCTCTGCGCCTCTCCTCCTGAAAGCTTTACACCACGATCGCCAATAACAGCATCATATCCTTCAGGCATCTTCATTATAAACTCATGAGCAAGCGCAGCTTTAGCTGCATGTTCTATCTTTTCCTGAGAAACTTCTTCCTGATGCCCATAAGATATATTCTGTCTTAGCGTATCATTAAAGAGAACAGTCTCCTGTGTAACAATTCCCATTTGTCTGCGAAGAGAACATAATGAAAATTCATTAATATTCATTTCGTCTATTGTAATTTCCCCTGATGTTGGATCATATAGACGTGGAATGAGATTTGCTATAGTCGTTTTACCCGAACCGCTTGGACCTGCTACAGCAACAACTTCCCCATGATTAATATCAAAACTGATATTCTTTAACACAATAACATCTCTATCATAAGCAAAACTGACATTCTTAAATTCGATTTTATTCTTAAATGTATCCAATGTACGTGCATTGGGCAAATCAACAATTTCTGACTGGCTATCCATTACATTGAAGATTCTTGATGCAGCTGCAAACATAGATTGAATAGTATTATTAACACTACTTAATTTCTTTATTGAACCAGGTATTCCACCTATAGCAACAAAAAATCCAATGAAGCAGCCAATGGTTAAATCTCCTCTTATAACAGAAACGCCACCCAGCCATGTAGCAACAGCAATCCCAAGCATGCCAACAAACTCTGTAACAGAAGAAGTAACTGCCTGTACTCTTGTCCTCTTTATCTCTGTTTTAAAAACTCCTTCATTTTCCTTGCTAAATCTTTCTGATTCATAATGTTCCATAGAAAAAGCCTTAACAATTCTCATTGAGGAAAGACTTTCCTGCATCACTGAAAAAACGGATGCTCTTCTCTTTAGGGTAATAGATGTAAGCTTGCGCATCTTTCTGCCGAATTTAATAATTGGGTATATTATCAGAGGAAATATCAGAATAGATATAATGGTTAGTTTTGGGCTGAGCACAAATGCAATTACTACTCGCGTTATGATATTCATTGGCTCTCTAATAACATCTCCAAAGAGTACCGTCATAGATGTTTTAACTTCTCCGACATCATTTGCAATACGGCTCATAATAGCGCCTGACTTCTGCCTGGTGAAGAAAGACAGGCTCATATGCTGAATATGCCTATACAATTTATTTCTCAAATCCAAAGTTCCTCTAAGTCCGGCGTATGTCATTAAATAACTTTGAGCAAACTGGGCAAGTCCTTTCAAAATATAAATAAAAACTATAAATACAACCAGCAGCTTCAACCACGCAACCACAGTGAATTCTGCTGTCAAAGGAGTTATAGCCACCTTATGCCCAAAGAGTTCTCCCTTGAGAGTGAGAGGGATTGGTGTGTTTGGAGAAACACTGCCTGTTGACAGGATATTATCCATAAATACCACTATGCTTCCTATTGAACCAACAGTACAGAATTGAAGAATGAACATACATATTACTGCCAGCAGTATCCTCTTCCAGTATGGCTTTACAAACTTCAGGATTCTTATGTATTGCTTCATAACTATTTATCTCCAATCTTCCAAACGCCTTTTTCAAGAAAAGCTTCTATGGTTTGGCGATTTGCTTTATTTATCAAATTAGAGTGTGATACTTTATTCTTTTTCGCGTATTCAGCAAGCGTCATGATGTGCGCGCCTTCCAGATACGCAAGTCTCTTGTGATAACTGTTCGTAAGCGCTTTGCCGACTATTTCTTCCATGATTTCAGCAGTGCCTTTTTCGTCAAATTCTTTAAACGCTTCGTAATACAACTTTCTATCAATGAATTTAATATTCACCGGCACAAACCCTTCTCGTATAAGCAGATAATTATTTATCACTCTTCCGATACGGCCATTACCATCAACAAACGGGTGGGTGTGTTCAAAAGTAAGATGCAGCAGAGCAATGCGTTTTATAATATTTTCGTGACTGTTTGCGTTATAACCTGCAAGCATTTTATCCAATCTTTCTACTACTTCTTTTGAGTCCGGAGCTATATGGTTCGCAACCCTGACCCACTCACCGTCCTTACGAAATCTGCCGGCTACATCATCACAGATATTCGCTATAAGCATTTTGTGAAGCGACAGAATAACCGGAAGTGTAAGCTCTTGTTCTTTGGCTTTTGTATTGATATAAGAAACTACTCGCGCAAGGTTTTTTGCTTCAAAAATTTCTCTTTCAGTTATGTATCTATCTAAGTCTATTTGTAAAAGGATTTTCTCTGTTTCT